>CALFJC010000110.1 GCA_937877655.1 uncultured Selenomonadales bacterium | reverse complement strand
GGCAATAAAAACATCCTGTTTTTGTTGCCGGCGGGCGCACGTCCTGTGCGCCCGTTCTTCACCAACCGCTACAAATCTTTTCATTTCGCATTGCTTTTCTTGTTTGACAGAGAAAATTTTTTCGGGCATAATTTTATCCGGCGAAAGGAGACGATTGACATGACTGAACAGGAAAAAACTAATGAAAGTCTTCAAAGGCAAATTGACGCCCAAAACGCTAATTTCGATAAAGCAATGCTCAAAATCGATATGGCACTTGAAGAAATTCGTCAACAGCGCGAAGACATGCGCCGCCTGCAAGACAGACAGGACGAAGACAGGCGCAAGCATGACGCCGATATGAAAGCGGCTCAAGCAAAACACGATGCCGACCTGCAGGAAATGAACAAAAGATTTTATGAGAAATTCGATGCAATGGACGCGAAGATTGATTCAAAATTCGACAAACTCAGTGAGCAACTTCGTACAATGACAATCGCGGCGGTTGTCGGTTTCGGAGCGATAGTCGTTGCAATCGGCGGGCTTGTCGTGTCGGTTGTCTCGGTTTTGAAATAATCTGCGCGGAGGGAATGAAAAATGCAATTCATAGACAGAAGCAAAATCAGCGTGCGGGCGGGTGACGGCGGCAACGGAAAGTCTTCTTTTCGGCGAGAAAAATTTGTTCCGAAAGGCGGACCCGACGGCGGCGACGGCGGCAAGGGCGGCGATATTGTCCTTGAGGTTGATGCAAATGTAAACACGCTTTTAAATTTCAGATTCAATCGCAAGTACGTTGCCGAGAATGGCGACGCGGGCGACAGAAAAAAACAATTCGGGCGCGGAGCCGAAGATTGCGTTATAAAAGTTCCGCAAGGGACGCTGGTTAAAGATGCGGCGACGGGAGAAATTTTGGCGGACTTGACGGAACTTGGACAGCGGGCGATTGTTGCCAAAGGCGGGCGCGGCGGCAGGGGCAATGCAAAATTTAAATCGTCTTCGCGACGTGCTCCGACTTTTGCGGAATTCGGAGAGCCGGGCGAAAGTCGCGAACTTTTATTGGAGTTAAAACTTTTGGCGGATGTCGGCTTGGTCGGTTATCCCAGCGTCGGCAAATCGAGTTTGATAGCCGCCGTGAGTTCTGCGCGTCCCGAAATTGCCGATTATCATTTTACAACGCTTGTTCCCGTGTTGGGCGTTGTCAATCTCGGTTATGAAAAATCTTTCGTCATGGCTGATATTCCCGGTTTGATTGAAGGCGCGGCGGACGGCGTCGGGCTCGGACATGATTTTTTGCGACACATTGAACGGACGAAATTAATTTTGCATATCGTGGACGCGGCGGCGATTGACGGACGAGATCCTATCGAAGATTTTAAAAAAATTAATGTCGAGCTTAAGAAATACAGCGAAAAACTTTCAAAGCGTCCGCAAATTTTGGTTGCCAATAAAATCGATTTGCCGCAGGCAAAAGAAAACCTTCCCGCCCTTGAAAAACTTGCAGAGCAGGAAGGTATTAAATTTTTTTCTATATCAGCCGCCACTCATGAAAATCTTGACGCGCTTATTAATTTTGTCGGCAAGAGTTTGGAAGAAATTGTTCCCGAAGCCGCGCCTGTCGACAATGTAAAAATTTTCGACGTTGAAAAGGAAGACGATCCCGTAATTATCGAGCGCAATGATGCGGCGGAGTTTATTGTTCGGAATAAAAATCTTGAAAAAATCGTTGCCATGACGAATTTTGACAACGCGGAAGGTTTGCGACGTTTTCAGTTTATTTGGCGCATGAAAAACCTTGACTCTCTGTTGAAAGCTCGCGGGATTAAGGAAGGAACGACCGTTCATATCGGAGAAATTGAATTTGAGTGGCACGAATGATTTATTTAATCAATGCACATACTATACCGACAGTAGCTGTTATTATCCATAAATCGAAATTTGAAAGATCAGATATTCTGAAACCTTTTGATGTCGAACTCTTTTCGTTTAATAATTTATCGAGTTTATCCATGCGTCCGTTTAATTCCGTGCGAACATCTTTAACTTCTTGGCTAACGTCTTTAACTTCTTGGCGAACATCTCTTATCTCTTGACGCATATTGCGCATTTCTTCCCTGATTCCGCGCAGTTCTGCCATGATGAAGTCGTAAGGCGTCAGTTGATCTACCGGTTTTGGTTTGGTATTCATAAAAATCTCTCCTTTGACATTTGCCGTCGAAGGATTTATCATGTCCATCGACGTTTTGGTTTTTTTAACAAGTCGCTTTCGCTTGACCGTGAGGCGACTTGTTTTTTTTATTTTATCAAAGGCGTTTCAAATCGTCAATTTCGGCTTGAAGTGCCAAAAATTTTTCGGAACTTTTGGCGGCGGAGCTTTTACTCATTTCCGCGAGAACTTTTTCCAACTTTTCAATCCGTTGCGCAAAAAATTTTTTCAAAAGCGGCGAAGTCTCTCGCTTGAAAATTTTTTGAACGGGATTTTTTTCCGCGCAGATTATTTCGTAAATTATTCCGCCCGCTTCTGCCAAATCTTCGTCAGCCGTAAACCAATTATTTTCCGCGAGCCAACGGCGAATTTTTTTTGTGTCGTTCATCGGTTGCAAAATCAGTTGCCGCGCAGATTTTACGACTTCGGGCGAATCGGTTAGAATTTTTTCAATCAATGCGCCGCCCATGCCCGCAATGCAAATTGTATCGACTTCGCCCGCCGACAAAATTTTCAAGCCGTCGCCGAGCCGAACTTCAATAAAATTTTCCAAGCCCGCTTCCGAAATATTTTTACTCAAAGCTTCGAACGGGTGAATATTTTTTTCCGTCGCGATAACTTTT
>CALFJC010000109.1 GCA_937877655.1 uncultured Selenomonadales bacterium | reverse complement strand
TAAAATTATCTGCATAAATTCTCCCTTCACAAAATTATTTCACGGCAACAACATTCAAACTCATCAACCGCCCGTGTTCAAAATCCATGTGCGGCAGATAAGATCTGCTGTAGTCGTCATAATTCGGCGGCAAAAAATCCCGCCAATCATAAAGCTTGACATCGGAAAAGCCCGCGCCCGTCAAGAGCTCCGACAAGCGTTTGAAATCGTAAGTCTGATAATGGAAATTATATTCGTAATTCTGTCCGCCGTAAAGCAAGCCCATCATGAGATCCAAATTTCTTGACGACAAATATTCTTCGACAATCGCTTCAAAATTCGGCACGGCAATTCTCAAAATGCCTCCCGATTTTAAAACGCGATACCATTCTTTTAACACCCCCCCCGAATCATTTCAATTCGGGTGAAATGCTCCAAGACGTGGCAGGCATAAATTTCCTCAACTGAATTGTCGGCGATCACGTCGAGTTTGTCAAGCTTATCCGTGACGTAATCGACGTGCGGGAATTTTCTCGCGTCCAAATGTTTCCAGCCCGGCAAATATTTTTCGCCGCAACCAATGTGAAGTTTCATTCCAATTTTCTCTCCTTTAAAAAGCCGTGAATGCAATTAAGTATCTTGTCGAGTTGCTCCTTTTGCAAACCGTGATGACAGCCGACATAAAAGCCGTAATGATTAATCCACTCGGCAACGGGATAATTTTTCTCCAAGTCGCCGAAAAGTTTTTTGTACAACGGCTGATTCAAAAGCGGCATCATCGGGCGCGTCTCGATATTATTTTTCTCCAAATGTTGAGTTATCTCCCGCCGCGTGAACGGCGCATTTTTTTTGACGACAAGCGGATACATCATGAAAGAATGATCGACGTATTCGGGATAACTCGGCAACTGCAGATATTCTTCGACGCCGCGCAGATTTTCCGTCAAATAAGCGGCATTTGCCTTGCGCGTGTTCATTATGAAATCTTTATGCTCCAACTGATCCAAGCCGATAACGCCTTCAAACTCGCCGATTCTGTAGCTGTAGCCCAAGCGGATAAACATAAATCTTTTATCCATTTCCGTTTTGGAACGCAACGGACAAACAACTCGCGGGTCGGAAGCAACGCATTTTTCACAAGTGCAAGCCCGCCCGTGCGCCAAAAGCGAACGAGAAATTTCCATAAGCTCGCGATCATTTGTCGTCAAAACTCCGCCGATGCCCGTCGTTATTGTGTGGGCAACGTAGGTACTGAAACAGGCGACTTCGCCGAAACTGCCGACGGGTTTATTTTTGTAAGTTGCAAAATGTGCCTCCGCGCAGTCCTCAATGATTTTCAAATTATATTTTTCGGCAAGCGCGACAATCGGTTCCATATCGCAAGGTTGCCCGAAAAGATGAACGGGCATTATCGCGACGGTGTCTTTATCAATTTTTTCTTCGATAAGCGCGGGATTTATGTTGTAAGTTTTTGCGTCAACGTCAACAAAAACGGGCTCAAGCCCCGCATGAAGACAGGAATTGGAAGAAGCGATAAAAGTCACGGCAGGAACCAAAACTTTGGATTTCGGTTGCCAAGCAAATTTTTCTTTCAACGCCTCCAAGCCGACATGCAAAGCACTCGTTCCGCTGTTGAGAGCTATTCCGTATTTTTGATTGTGAAGTTTCGCAAATTCCTTTTCAAACTTGTAAACCATCGGTCCTTGCGATAAACGATTTGCCGCCAAAATTTCATCGACGCGCCGCCGCCCGTTATCGCTGATAAAAGCCCAGCCGATTCCGATTTTGTCCGATTTTTTTTCGGTGAAATGTTCACGATAAAAATCAACCGTTAATCTTATGCCGTCCTCCAAGCTTGTTTTCGGACGCCAACCAAATTTCAACATGCGCGATACGTCGGTTAATTTTCTCTTCATGCCGGCGGGCTTCGTCAAATCGTGTTTGAAAGTTCCTTTGAAACCGACAACCTTAGCGACGGCTTGATAATATTCGTCAACAGAATAATCTTCGCCGAGCCCGACATTCATTAAATCGGGCAATTCGTCAAAGCGTTCGACGGCAAGCCAGATACAATCCGCCAAATCGCCCGCATACATGAACTCGCGGCGAGCAGTACCGTCGCCCCAAATTTCAATTTCCGATTTTCCGTCCGCAACGGCTTGAATAATTTTTTGAATCACGGCGGGGATCATATGTGCCCTTTCGCCCGAAAATTTATCCCAGCGTCCGTAAATGTTGCAAGGAATCAAAGTTTTGTATTGATATTCGGGATTTTCCCGCGAAATGTAACTGCACATTCTGGCGCAAGAAATTTTCGCAAGCGCGTAACCTTCATTTGTCGGCTCAAGTTCGCCCGTCAAAATCATGTCTTCGGTTAAGGGCGTCTCGTGGTTGCGCGGATACATGCAGGAGGAGCCGAGATTCAAAAATTTTTTTATGCCCGCCCGATAAGCTCCGTAAATGACATTGCGCCCCATATCGAGATTTTCAACCAAAAATTTCAGCGGTTGCTTTGTGTTCGCCGCAATGCCGCCGACAATTCCCGCCGCATGAATCACCAAATCGGGACGATTTTTTTCCAGATAATCGGACACGGCGTCTTTGTCGAGCAACTCCAATTCTTTATGGCTCGGCGCAAGCAATTCATAATTTTTACTGCGCGGCGACTCCAAAATATTTTTTCCGACCAAGCCGCTTGAACCCGTGAGCAAAATTTTCATGGCTTATTTCCCTCCCTTTAAAATTTTTCGGAGAGAAATGAGCTTTAATCTGCTGTTGAAAAGTTTTCGCTTATTTACTGCAATTTTGAATGGGGGGGGGGGTACGCAGGAAGTCTTCGTAAGCAAGTTTTATGCCGTCACGCAATTCGGTTTTGTAAGTCCAGCCGAGAGCCGTCGCCTTCGAGACATCCAAAAGTTTTCGCGGCGTGCCGTTCGGTTTGGAAGTGTCCCAAAAAATTTTTCCGCTGTAACCGACAATCTCGGCGACCAATTCGGCAAGATTTTTTATCGAAATTTCTTTGCCCGTGCCCGCGTTGACAGTTTCATTTCCGCTGTAGTTGTTCATAAGGAAGACGCAGAGATTAGCCAAGTCGTCAACGAAAAGAAATTCCCGCATGGCGGAGCCGTCGCCCCAACAAGTTACACTCGGTAAATTTTGAACTTTTGCTTCGTGAAAACGTCTGATAAGTGCGGGCAAAACATGCGAGCGCGTCGGGTGATAATTATCGTTCGCGCCGTAAAGGTTTGTCGGCATGACCGAAATAAAATCCGTGCCGTATTGCCGATTGAGATATTCGCAATATTTGAGTCCCGAAATTTTCGCCAGTGCATAAGCCTCATTTGTCGGCTCAAGCGCGGAAGTCAACAAGCAATTTTCTTTCATGGGCTGGGGAGCAAATTTCGGGTAAATGCAAGACGAGCCCAAAAACTCCAGCTTGCGACAAGAATTTTTCCATGCGGCGTGAATAACATTCATTTCAATCAACATGTTCTGATACATAAAATCGGCAGGCGATTCGCTGTTTGCTCCGATGCCGCCGACTTTAGCCGCCGCCAAAAAAACATATTCGGGCTTTTCTTCGGCGAAAAATTTTTCAACGTCCGCTTGCCGCGTCAAATCAAGTTCGGCGTGCGTCCGCGTGATAATATTTTCGTAGCCTTGCCGCACAAGTTCACGAACGATAGCCGAGCCGACCATTCCCCTGTGCCCCGCGACATAAATCTTAGAATTTTTTTCCATAAAACAACCTTCCTTATAAATTTTTTTCCGCGACATCACCCAAGCAATCACTCTATAAAATCACCGTCCATAAGTTTTTAAATCGGCTTGAATCATAATTTTAACCAACTCGCGGAAAGAAACTTTCCTTTGCCAGCCGAGAACTTTTTGCGCTTTCGACGGGTCGCCCAAAAGCAAATCGACTTCGGCGGGACGAAAATATTTCGGATTTACATCAACCAAAAGTTTTCCCGTCTCCGCGCAGTAACCTTTTTCCTCGACGC
This sequence comes from uncultured Selenomonadales bacterium, assembly GCA_937877655.1. Lineage (GTDB taxonomy): Bacteria > Bacillota > Negativicutes > Selenomonadales > Selenomonadaceae > Quinella. The sequence continues at coordinate 25,099 of CALFJC010000109.1, read as the reverse complement.
CCGCGCCGCGCCAAATAATTTTTTTGCCGACTTCTTCAAAAGCCGCCTCGACAAATTCTCTGACCGTGTGAGTTTCGCCCATCGCCAAAACAAAATCGTCGGGCTTTTTTTGTTGGAGAATCAGCCATTGCCCTTCGACATAATCTTTTGCAAAACCCCAATCGCGTTTGGCATCCAAATTGCCAAGCGACAATTTTTCCTGCAAACCCGCGCAGATTTTTGCAACGGCGATTGTAATTTTCCGCGTGACAAAATCTTCTCCGCGACGCGGCGACTCGTGATTGAATAAAATCCCGTTGCAGGCGAACATGTCATAAGCCTCGCGATAATTTACCGTTATCCAATAAGAATAAAGTTTCGCGGCGGCGTAAGGACTGCGCGGGTGAAAAGGAGTTTTCTCCGATTGCGGGGCAGTTTCCGGCAAGCCGCCGAAAAGTTCGGACGTCGACGCTTGATAAAATTTCGCGTCGATTTTATTTTGACGAATCGCCTCAAGCAATTTTATCGTGCTGACGCCCGTCGCCTCCGCCGTGTATTCGGGCACTTAAAAAGAAATTCCGACATGCGATTGCGCCGCCAAATTGTAAACTTCATCGGGCTGAATCGTGCGAATCAAATTGTTCAAACCTGATGAATCGGTCAAGTCGCCGTAGTGCAAGAAAAAATTTGCGTCGGCAATGTGATTGATTCGCTGTGTGCAAGGCGTACTGTGCCGCCGAATCAAGCCGTGAACCTCATAGCCCTTCGACAACAAAAGCTCCGTCAAATACGAGCCGTCTTGTCCCGTGACGCCCGTTATCAGTGCTGTTTTCATAAAAAGCCTCCCAAAATTCATTTCGCCCAATATTATTTGACGCGCCGCATAAAGTCAATTAAAATTTGAGGGAAAAGGGAAATGGGAAAAGGGATAAGAGATTTGGAAAGGTTGATTCAATGCTGAAAAACTCTTTTAAGACTTTGGAGTTCGATAAAATTTTGTCGCGACTTCGTGACTGTGCCACAAGTAATTTCGGAAAAGAACTTGCCGAAAAACTTTTGCCCGCCGACGATTTTGAAACCGTCCGCGAAAATCTTTCTTTGACAACCGAAGCCGTTAAAATTTTCGCCGTAAGTTCGCCACCGCTCGGAGGATTCAGGGATGTCCGCGAGACTTTCAAAAAAATTAAACTCGGAAGCTCCGCCGAAGCCGAAGAACTTTTGGACGTGCTCTCGACAATGTACACAATGCGGCAAGTCAAAAATTTTTTCAAGGAAACCGAAATCGACGCGCTGCAATTAAAAATTCGCGCAACCGAAATTGAAATTTTGGGCAACCTTGAACGGCAACTTGATAACGCCGTTGACGATCACGGAAATATTCGCGACACGGCAAGCGCGGAACTTCAAAAAATTCGCCGAGACCTGCGCGGAGCTCAAAACAAAATCAAGACAGAAATTTTTAATATCCTGCACGATTCTTCCAAGCAAAAATTTTTTCAAGACGCGATTGTCACAATGCGCGGCGACCGTTACGTTTTGCCCGTCAAACTCGAATACAAATCGCAATTTCCCGGCATTGTTCACGACCAATCGGCGACGGGCGCGACGGTTTTTATTGAGCCGATGTCCGTTGTGACTTTGAATAACAGCGTTAAAGAACTTGAAGCCGCCGAACGTCACGAAGTCGCAAGGATTTTGCGGAGCTTAAGCGACGCCGTAAGAAAAAATCTCGACCCGCTGATTAACAACATAAAAATTTTGGCGGACATTGATTTGCTTTTCGCCAAAGCCAAGCTCGCCCGCGATTTAAATGCGACGGAACCTCTGCTTGAAAATTTCACGGATTTAAAATCTGCGCGGCACCCGCTGATTAATCCCGTCGAAGTTGTGCCCGTCGACATTCAACTCGGAGAAAATTTTTCAATGCTCCTTGTCACGGGACCGAATACGGGCGGCAAAACCGTTTCCATGAAAACGCTCGGACTTTTGGCTTTGATGACGCAAGCGGGACTTTATATCCCTGCGGCGAGCGGCTCGCGCATTGCGGTTTTCACAAATATTTTTGCCGACATCGGGGACGAACAATCCATTGAACAAAGCCTTTCAACTTTCTCCGCCCATATGAAAAAAATCGTCGCGATTCTGGACGAAGTCACGGCGACTGATTTGGTTTTGCTTGATGAAATCGGCGCGGGCACCGACCCCGACGAAGGCGCGGCTTTGGCAATGTCGATTTTGGAACGGCTTTTGCAAATCGGCGCGGCAACAATCGCTACAACTCATTATTCCGAATTGAAAACTTTTGCTTACTCGACGAACGGAATTGAAAATGCTTGCGTTGAATTCGACGCGGAAACTCTTCGCCCGACTTATCGTCTGCTTATCGGAATTCCGGGCGCGAGCAATGCTTTTGCCATAAGTCAACGGCTCGGCTTGCCGCAAAGTTTGATCCTTCGCGCCAAACAATTAATCACCGCCGACCATGCAAACTTTGAAAAAATTATTTCCGAGCTTGAAAGTCAGCGCATGATTTTTGAACAGCGCAACGCAGAAATTTTTGAACGTCAACAGCAAATCGTTAAGCACGAGAAAAAAATTTCCGAAATGCGCGATGAACTTGCCAAGACGAAGGGCGAAATTATTCGCAAGGCAAAAGAAAAATCCGCCGCCATGATTCGCGAGACAAAGCGCGAAGCAGAAGAAATTATCGCCGCACTTAAAGAACAATTTGACGACGCGGGCGTTAAACGCCGCCAGCAAGTCATTCAGCAAGCCCGCGACAAACTTCGTGAAGCCGAAATGGATTCGACGGTCGGAATTATCGCGGATAAATATGTCGGCACGCGCATTGACAAGAAAAAAATTTTCATCGGCGACACGGTTTATATCAAGCCGCTTGATCAAAAAGGAACCGTGCTTGCCGTTGAAGGCGACGAACTTTCTGTTCAAATCGGAGTTATGCGTACCAAAATAAAAATTTCCGCTTGCCGCTTTGTAAGTCACGGCACCGAAAAGCAATTAGGAATTAGGAATGAGGAATTAGTAATTAAAAACGATTCGTCCGGTCGAGGCTCTTTCGGCTTATTGCAAAAGACTGCAACCGTCACGCGGAGTTTGGACATTCGCGGCATGACAGTTGACGAGGCTGAACAAATTTGCGGCAAATTCATTGACGACGCGCAACTTTCTGGGCTGAAACAAATTTTGATCATTCACGGCAAGGGGACGGGCGCACTTCGCAAGGGCATTCAAGATTTTCTGCGCGGAAATAATTCCGTTGCAAATTTCCAATTCGCCGACCAAGACGAAGGCGGCACCGGCGCAACTCTCGTCACAATAAAATAGTTTCAAGCTTTAAAATTTCATCGGCAAAATTTATGACTGCCGCCCGATGCGTCGCGATGATTATCGTTTTGCGCAGGGAAATTTCTTTTATCAGCGCGAGAACTTTTTGTTCCGTGACTTCGTCCAAGCCCGCCGTCGGTTCGTCGAGTAAAATTATCGGCGAATTTTTCAGCAGGGCGCGAATCAAGCCCAAGCGTTGAAGTTGTCCGCGACTTAATTTTTGCGGCGAATTTAAATCAAGCGTCGACAAGTTCAGCGCAAGTAAAAATTTTTGCAACTGCGCGGCGTCGAGCGCGTCGAACATTGTAAAATTTTTTCGGAGCGTCGTCTCAAAAAGATGCGGGGCTTGAGGCACGTAGGAAATTTTTGACAGCCGAGAATTTTTTTCCATGCGCGAAGTCGGAATTTCGTTCCAGAAAATTTCTCCCGCCGTCGGTTTCAAAATCCCCGCCAAAAGTTTTAACAACGTCGATTTACCCGCCCCCGATTCTCCGATTAACGCCGTGATTTTTCCCGCTTGAAATTTTAAACTTACGCCGCGCAGGACGGGAGAAAATTTTTTCGGATAAGTAAAACTCACGTTATCCAAAAAAATTGTCGGCGGCATTAAAATTTTTTCGACGGAACCCGCAACTTCTTCGCTTGCGAATAAAAATTTTTTCAATCGCTCCAATGATTCCCGCGCAGAAATCAGAACGTGAAATGCCGCGCCGAATTTTCTTATCGGCAAAAAGAATTCCGGCGCAAGCAACAACAAAAACAACGCCGCTTGAAATTCGACGTTGCCCGCAACAAGTCGCAAACCCAAAGTCACGGCGACCAACGCGATTGACAATGTCGTTATCAATTCCAGCGCGAAAGATGAAACGAACGCCAATTTCAAAACGTCCAGAGTTGCCGCCGAAGATTTTTGCGAAGCCTCTCGAATTTTTTTTGCGCCCGCGTCAATTCGATTGAACATTTTCAAAGTTGTTATCGCCGCCAGAAGTTCTCGGAAGTCGCCGTTCAATTTTTGAAGTTCAGCCCATGCCCGCGAATTTTTTTCTGCCGTCGCCTTTCCTATCAGCCATAACAAAATCGGAGCAATCGGCAACGTCAAGAGTAAAATCGCCGCCGTCAACAAATCGACAACCGCCGCGCAGATTAAGAATATCGGCAGGAAAATTATTGCGGAGAAAATTTGCGGCGCAACTTTCAAAAAAAATTCTTCGACGGCTTGCAAGGTATCAAAAATCAGCGTCAAAAGTTCGCCGCTCGGAATTTCTTTGTCAAAAATTTGTTCGTGAATTTTTTTTCGGAAGGAAAATTGCATGTTCCTTGAAAGGCGGGCGAAAAATATTTCTGCGCGGCTTGAGATAAAAAATCTCCCCGCGAAAAATCCCAACGTCGCCAATAAAAATTTTTCGGACGGCGCGGCGATAAATTTCACCAAAAAGCTCGCGCCGAGCAAAATAAAAAATCCTTCGACGATTTTGCAAGCCGCAATTTCGGCGAGGATTTTTTTATTGTCCTTAAAAATTTTAATGATAGTGAACATCGGCAGGCGTCACACGATCTTTGAAAACTTTGTAAGACCAAGCTTGATAGATTAAAACAATCGGCACGAAAATTGCCGCCGCGCCCGTCATAAGTGCCAAAGTGTGCGGCGTGGAAGCGGCGTTGTAAATGTTCAAAGAAAAGTCGGGCGAAATGCTTGAAACCATAATTCTTGGAAACAGCGCGTTAAAAAATCCGATTGTCAAAAAGGCAATGGCGAGCGTCGAAGAAACAAACGCTTTGCAACCGTTGCCCGCCTTCGAGCCGGCACAACTTGCGATAATCGCGGCGATTGACAGCCCCAAGAAAATTACCGTGCCGAGTTTTGCCAAAATATCTGTCTCAACGGCGGCGACGGCGGCAAATAAAACGTAAGCTGTCAGCGTTGCCAAGCCGAGACAAAAACTTTTTTTCTGAACGTTTTGCATCAATCCCCTGTCGGCAATTTTTATCGCCAAGAAATTTGCTCCGTGAAATGCGAACAGCAACAGGAAGAAAATTCCGCCGAGCAATGCGCAGGGATTCAGCAAGTCAAGAAAATTTCCGACGTAATGCATTTCAAAATTTATCGGCAAGCCGCGCAGAAGATTCACAACGGCGACTCCCCATAAAAGTGCGGGCACAAAACTCCCGAACATTATTCCGAAGTCCCAAAAATTTATCCAATCGGAATATTGAAGTTTTCCGCGCAGTTCAAAGGCAACGCCGCGCATAATCAGCGCAAGCAACATCAAAAACAACGCAAGATAAAATGTGCTGAACATCGTTGCATAGACGTGCGGAAATGCCGCAAAAGTTGCGCCGCCCGCCGTGATCATCCAAACTTCATTTCCGTCCCAAACAGGTCCTATTGCGCGGACAAATTGCGAGCGTTCATTTTTTGAGCGACCGAGCATCATCATCCCGACGCCGTAATCGAAGCCCTCCAAGATAAAAAATCCCGTGAAGAGCACCGTTATCAAGATAAACCAAACGATATTTAAATCCATAATCCTCACTCCCTTACAAAAAAATTTTTCAGCGCGACAAAATTACGAGAGTTGCAACGGCGATTGACAAAAACATAACTACTGCGGACGCAACGGCAAGTCCTCTCATAATGGTTGTTAAAAATTTAAGCTGTTTGTCAAGACGATTAAATTCAGAATTATCGCGCTCCGTCATTGTAATCAGCCTCCTAAAAAATTATTCCTCATCCGTGATTTTTGTTCTGCGAATGAACATAACTGCCGCGAAGACTGCCAAACAAGCCAAGAATAAATAAATTGCCGTGAAACCGATTAAAGTTATCCAGACTTCGCCCGCCGAAAGATTCGGGCTGACTGCAACCGCCGTTTTCTGCAAGCCGACGACGATCCAAGGTTGACGCCCGGCTTCGGCTATGTACCAGCCCGCCGAGTTCGCGATAAACGGGAGCGGCAACAGCAACGGCATAAATTTTAAGCAACAATAATGCTCGCGAATTTTACTGCGGAAGAAAAATGCAAGGCAACCCGTCACGAAAACAATCATCAGCAACAAGCCGCCCGTGCCGATCATCGCTCTGAAACACCAAAACATGCCGCGCACGTCATTTGGAATGTAATAGCCGCTGCCGTATTTCTCGACGGCTTCTTTTTGCAAATCGTTAATGCCTTTGACTTCTCCGCTGAAAGAATTGTGCACCATAAAGCTGAACATTTTCGGGATTAAAATTTCGGAATCGTTGCGGCGCATCTCTTGATTAATGTCTGCAACGACGGCGAAAGGCGCGGGATTTTCCGTCTCCCACAAAGCTTCAAACGAGGCGAGTTTCATCGGATTGCCTTGTGCAAGATATTGCGCGTGCATATGCCCTGAACCCATTACGCCCAAAACTCCGAGCATTGTATATAAAACTGCGCGGCGAAGAGTTCTTGCAAACATTTCACGAGAAATTTCGTCCGTCGCAATTTTCCACGCGCTGACGACGATAACCAAAAAACCGCCCGTCGTTATCCCCGCAAAAAGCGCATGGGAATATTCGCCGACAACGTAAGGATTTGTGACGAGCTCGACAAAATCCGTCATGACTGCGCGTCCGTCCTCAATCGCGTAGCCGACGGGGTGTTGCATGAAAGAGTTCGCAACCAAAATCCAAAACGCCGATAAATTGCTCCCGAAGGCAACAATCCAAATGCAAAGGCAATGAACTTTTTCGCTGAGTTTATCCCAACCGAAAATCCACAGCCCGATAAAAGTTGATTCGATAAAAAATGCCGTCAAAGCCTCAAGCGCGAGCGGTGCGCCGAAAATATCGCCCATAAATCGCGCATATTCCGACCAGTTCATACCGAAATGAAATTCCTGCACAATACCGGTCACGACGCCCATTGCAAAATTTATCAGGAAAATCGTCCCGAAAAATTTTACCAACTTTTTGAGTTTGATCCGTTCTTCGTAACTGCCGCTTGAAATGTACCAAGTCTCAAGCAGTGCAACGAAAATCGATAAGCCCAGCGTCACGGGCACAAATAAAAAATGGTAGATTGTTGTTATTGCGAACTGCAGTCGCGAAAGAATAAGTGCATCCATAAAAATCACTTCCTGTCTTTAAAATTTAAAATGCGTCCGAGATCTCGGCGGAAGGCAAAAAATTTCGGCGTCGTCTATTCGCCGCCCGAAGGCGACTCAACGAACAAGGATTTTCCAATTCCCTGTGGCGGTGTGTTTTTGTTTCGTGAAAGAAAGAGTTTGCAAGTTGAAGAATTTTTGATTGTCGCGCTTGCGAACGAACGTTTGGCTTGACGGAAAATTTAACGATGCAACAGTTCCCTCTTGCATCCCATCTAAACAGCTTTTGCAGTAGCTTTTCAAAATGTGCAGCCTTTCAGTTCATCTGCACCTGAACCGACTTCGCCAAAACCTCCGCCCTCCGCCGAGATCTCAAACGCAAAAATTTTACTTGTTTGTGATGAAGTCTTCCAAAATTTCGGAGCCGCCCGCGTTCATGTCGAAAGGCAATTTGTATTTTACGTTCGTTGAGATAAGTGCGGAGTCAATTTCGTTGGAAATTTTGTTTGCCTGCGCCTGAAGTTTTTTAATCAGCTCGCGGACGCGGTTGCGGTCGAAGTCAATCGTTTTTACGCGCTCAATGTCGTAGCGATAAGTTGTTTGGTTGCCTTCCTTGTTGAAGACGTAGCCGACGCCCGAATTTTTTTCCAACAGACTTGAACTTTTGAAGTTGCGGAGCGTGCGAAGAGTTTCAAGGGCATTGTGACGTTTTTTGTTCACGTCAACCGCGCTGTCCAAATCAAATTTCATGGAACTTTTCGCCGCATGAATCGCCTTCGCCAATTTTTCGCGCTCGTCAATCAGCATTAAAAGAAAATCAATAACTTTGTCGGGCGGAAATTTATCTTCGACGACGATATTAATTTTTTCGTCCTGCTGTCCTTCCGCCGCCTTTGAACGAAAATGTTTTTCCGTGACGCTGATTAAATTTTTTTCGTCGTCAAGATAGCCCGAAACAAAATCGAACAACGCCTCGATTTTATTTTGCGCTTGAAACGCTTCTTTTAAATTCATATTGCTCACTCTCCCAAAAAATTTTTCAAGGTTATTAAATCATAAATCGCGCCGCTTGACAAATTATTTTGCAACAAAAAAAGAGCCCGAAGGCTCCCAAAAAAATTTTTACTGCGCGGGTTGAGGCGGAGGAATTTCACCGCGTTGAACTTGCAGAGAAAAAGCCGCCTCCATAATTTGTCGTCCAATCGGAACAGCGGAGCTCGCGCCGTAACCGCCCTGCTCGACGATAACCGAAACGCTGATTGTCGGATTGTTGAAAGGACCGTAGCCGACAAACCAACCGTGATCCGTGCCCTGCGAATTTTCAGCCGTGCCCGTTTTGCCCGCTATGTCGTAAGGAAAGCCGATAAAATTTCTCGCCGCCGTGCCGTTCACCGTAACGTCGTGCAAGCCCGATTGAACAAGTTCAATTACCCAAGGTTCAACTTGCAATTCGCTCAAAAGTTCGGGCTGAAAATCTTTTATGACTTCTTTATCCTGCGTGATGATTTGTCTGACGAGATGCGGCTTGAATCTTTTTCCGTTCGCCGCAATTTCTCCCATAACCATTGCCGCCTGCAAGGGCGTAACCAAATTAAATCCTTGTCCTATCGCCGCGTCCATTATCTCCGACAAATAAAAATCATCGTTGTAAACTTCGCGCTTGTATTCTTTCCAATCGGCAAGCCCCGGCGATTCGTAAGGCAAATCAATTCCCGTCGGCGAGCCCAGTCCGAACATTCGCGCATAACTTTCCAATAAATCTGCTCCGAGTCGATTTCCCATTTCATAAAAATAAACGTTGTCGGAATGACTCAACGCCGCGTGAAAATCCAACCAGCCGAGAGCTTCGCCGCCTGCATTTCCCTTCGGAACCAGCCAGTGCGTGCCGCTGTCGAAAATTAATTCATCGGGATAAACTCTGCCCGTATTGAGCGCGGCAGTTCCCGTGACAATTTTAAACGTCGAGCCGGGCGGGTATTCGCCCGTTATGGCTTTGTTGTCCATCGGGTGATAAGGATTGTTGTTTATCGCGTTCCAATCTTTTGTGGAAATGCCGTGCGCAAATAAATTCGGGTCGAAGGCGGGACGACTTACCAACGCAAGCACTTCACCCGTCTGCGGATTCAAAACGACTGCCGCCGCCGCGTGACAACTCAACTGCGCAAGCATGTCGTCAACGGCTTTTTCCGCCGCTTCCTGCAAATCTTTATCTATCGTCAAAATTAAATCGTAACCGGGCTTGGGCTCCTTCTTCCCCAAAATTTGAACGGGCTTGCCGGCAACGTCAACTTCAACTTGCTCGCCGCCGTTTTCGCCGCGAATTTCTTTATCATAAATTCTTTCCAAACCGAATTTCCCGACAATATCTCCCGACTTGTAGCCTTGATCTTTTTTTGCCTCAAGTTCGGCGTCCGAAATTTCGCTGACGTAGCCGAAAGTGTGTGCTCCTTCCTGCTTGAGTTGATAATTTCTTATCGGCTGGACTTCGATTATCACGCCCTTGTATAAATCTTTTTGCTCCTCGATTATCGTAACAATGTCCTGCGTCACGTCGGGGCGAATTCTTATCGGATCAAAGCCCGAATGCACAGAAATTTTCTGCTGAATTTCTTCAATGGGAACATTCAAAAGTTTTGATACGCGCTCGACGACTTCGGGCTTAATCGGCTCGGTAAGCGGCAACAAACTCACCGTGAAGCCGGGACGATTTGTCACGAGAAGTTGTCCGTTTCTGTCGTAAAAAGTTCCTCGCGGTGCCATTGAAGGAATTATTCTTATTCGGTTGCCGTCCGCCAAGTGCGCGTAATAATCTCCGTCATAAAGTTGCAAATAACCGACTCGCGCAATTAAAATCGCAATGACCAGCGTCGACATTATCGCCAGCACTTTCAATCGCCCGATATATTCTTCTCCGTTGTTAGAGTTATCAATCACAGTTATAATCCTCCATATCATAGCTTATAGCTTATAGCTTATAGCTTATAGGATTTCTCCCTATAAGCTATCTCCTATAAGCTATTAGCTGAAATTATATCATGCAAAGGAGATTTTTAAAGTGGAAAAAAATTTTCCGCCAATCTGCGCGGCAATGAAAAAATATTCGGCAGACGGAGTAATTCCATTTCACACGCCGGGACATAAGCAGGGGCGCGGAGCACATGAACTTTTGCGCGAACTTTTGACGGCGGAAGGTTTAAGGCAGGAAGTTTCTTTGATGGACGAATTGGACGATTTGCACGAGCCGCATTCCTGCATAAAGTCCGCGCAGATTTTGGCGGCGAAACTCTGGCGCGCGGACGAATGTCTTTTCATGGTGAACGGGACAACTTCGGCGATACAAGCAATGATTTTCGGAACGCTCAAGGCGGGCGATTTAATTTTTATTCCGCGCAATGCCCATCGCTCGGTAATTTCGGGATTAATTTTGTCGGGCGCAATTCCGATTTTTTTACCCGTCGAGTTTGACGAAGAATTTAATTTGCCGCTGAATGTAAGCGTTGAGACGATTGAACGGGCGATAAAAAAATTTCCGCAGGCAAAAGCCGTTTTGTTGGTTTCGCCGAATTATTACGGCGCGGCGACTGATTTGGAAAAAATTTCGGAACTAGTTCACTCGGCGGGCATGATTTTATTAATCGACGAGGCGCACGGAGCACATTTGCAATTTTGCGCGGAACTTCCGAAGTCGGCGATGGATTCGGGCGCGGATTTGGCGGCGCAATCGACGCATAAAATTTTGGGCGCGCTGACGCAGTGTTCAATGCTTATGTTCAAAAAAAATTTCGCCGAGCGCGTGAAACGGGCGGCAAGTCTTTTGCAAACAACCAGCCCGAATCAATTACTTTTGGCGTCATTGGACATTGCAAGATTTCAAATGGAGCTTGACGGGCGCGAAAAAATTTCAAAGGCAGTCGAACTTTCCAAAAGACTCCGCGCAGAGATAAAAAAAATTCGCGGCTTGAAAATTTTCGACGCGCCAAAAAATTTTTCACTCGACCTAACGAAAGTAACCGTGAACGTTCAAAATTTGGGCTTGACGGGCGCGGAAGCCGAAGAAATTTTGCGGCAGGAATTGAAAATCCAATGCGAACTTTCGGACGCGGCAAATCTTTTGTTTCTGATAACTTTCGCCGACTCGGACGAAACAATTTCAAAGTTGGTTGACGCATTAAAAGTTTTGGCGAGCCGTCCGCACAAAAAAATTTCCCTGCCGCCGCCGAACTTAAGCAGAGAAATTTTATCGGCTGAACTTTCGCCGCGAGAAACTTTTTATTTGCCGACAGAAATTATTCCGCTTGAAAAATCTGTCGGGAAAATCTGCGCGGAAGAAATAACATTTTATCCGCCGGGAATTCCGCTCCTCATGCCGGGCGAAAAAATATCCGCGCAGGTCGTCGAAATGATTCGACAATCGGGCGGACGAGTTATCGGAGCTTCCGACAAAACTTTGTCGACAATAAAAGTTGTTAATCAACGCGAATAAAATCGCTGATTGAAAATTTTTTTCCGGGCGGAGCTTTCTGCGCGGGCGTCAACAAATTTTCCGAAGTTTCTTTGCGAACGGGAACTTCCAAATCATCAAGCGGTTTGAACTCCATTCCGTCGGGCGTTTTCAAAGTGACTTCGAGTTGGTCGCCGCTTTTAACCGAATCGGCAAATTCGACGGGCAAGCCGTTTACTTTTATAACAAAACTCATGCGGCTTTTCGCGGGCGGCGGTTTGAAGTTGACGGCAAGGAGCGCGTCGCTTACCAAGACAGATTTTTTTTCGTCCTTTTCAAAAATAATGTCCGCGCCGTCTTCGATAATCGTATTTTCATTGGCAATGCGCCCGTTGACGCTCAGCAAAACCGTTGTCGTCGTCGGTATGGAATATTCCTTGCCGTTGTAAAGAATTTTAATCGCGGAAACTTTGCTTTCGTCTTTGACAATCTCGGCAACTTTCAGCGCGTCGTTGGCAACGTATTCAATCACGTCATCGGGATGCGGGAACTCGTTAATTTCTGCGCGGTCGCCGTTGCAAAAAATTTCGGGCTTGCAAACGTAATGAGATTTTTTTCCGTTCAAAGTGTAGTAAATTTTTTTGCCTGCGGGAGGATAGCCCGCCAATCTCAAAACTTCGCCGATTGTCCGCCGCGATTTCGTATTGACTTCGTCGCCGTCCTGAAGAATTCTTGTCGGCAAACTCACTTCGTCATTAACCAAAATTTTTGGCGTGACAGAAAAATTTTTCCCGTTGACAGTCACCGAAAAAGTCGGATCAATGGCAATGATGTCGTCGATTTTTATTTGCGGAGTGATTCCGTCCTCGCCGCGCAAAATTTCTATGCGGCAATTATTTTCCAGCGGCGTCTCCAAAGTTGCGGGCTTATCGTTGATTGTGATTCGCGCAAAAGTTCCGAGACTGCCCGCGAAAGATTTTTTCTCTCCGTTCAGAGAAATGATGACGCCGAGTCCGGGCTTGCCGTTAAATTTTTTGTAATCGATGCCCGCACTCAAAATCGCGTCGCCGACAGTCAAATCGCGGAAATGGAAAAGATTTACTTCCTGCCCGTTAATCATGACGTTGAAGAAATGGAAAGTATCCGTCGAGGCGATTTTCAAAATTCCGAGCGGCGTTGCGGCGTCAGGCGATTGAAGAGCGGGCGGAATATTTTTTATGCCTTCGACTTTATCGGGCTTGCGAACGGCTACGCGGTCAAGCGGCATGTTCAAAGCTTCGGCAACAAATTTATTCAGATTGGGCGAAAGAGCTCCGCCGCCGACCAAAAGTAAAGCTTGCGGCGGTTCGTTGCCGTTGAGTTCAAGAATTGTTTTGGCAATGGCATTTGCTATCATGGAAATGTTTTCGGCGATTGGATCGAGAATTTCTTGTGCCGTGAGATCGTAACTTCGTCCGAGAATGTCATAAAAAGTTGAGCCTTCGCCGTTGGCAGCTTTGCGCTTAATTTCTTCGGCAACGTTGAAGTCGAGAAGAAATTTTTGCGAAATGGCTTCGGTAACTTCGTCGCCCGCGAGCGGAACCATTCCGTAAGCGATAACGGAGCCGTTTTTTGTTATTGCAACGTCGGAAGTGCCCGCGCCGATGTCGACAAGCGCGATATTTAAATGACGCATTGACGGCGGGACGAGAACACTTATCGCGGCAATCGGCTCCAAAGTCAAAGCGCGAACGTCGAGACTTGCATAAGTCAGCGCGACTTGCATTGAATCAACGACTTGACGCGGAAGAAAAGTTGCGATAACTTTTGTTTTGGCGATTTTGCCGCGTTGCCCGACCAAACTTTTTAACTTAATGCCGTCAAGTTCGTAGTAAATGATGCTGAAACCGACGCAGTAATAAATTTTGGCGTCGATTTTCTTTTCGGTTGTAAGTTGCGACTGCGCGAGCTGAACGGCGGAGAAATTCAAACTGCTCTGAACTTCTTCGGTAACAACGCCGTTGACTTCGATTGCAACTTCTCCCGTCATGGTGTAAAGTGCTCTTCCTGCCGCCGCGATTGCCGCATTTTTTAATTCGCCGACTTTATCAGCCAAAAAATTTTTCACGCGAATAATCACTTCCGCGACTTGCGGCACGTCGTGAATTTGTCCGTCAAGCATGGCGCGGCTTGTATGTTCCAAGCGGTGCGTTGCAATGATATTCATTTGCCCGTCGTCGTCCTGCTCGGCAACAATTCCAATAACACTTCGCGTGCCGATGTCGAGTGCAAAAATTTTCTCGCGCCCGTCGTCCTTGTAACTAATTTTTTTCCGCTTGCGTTTCGGCTTAATGTTGGTTTCAAAAATTTTATCAGCCATAGAATTTTCTCCTTGTGCTTAAAGGTTATTGCGCCTATTTCGCGAATTAGGGGAATTATCCTTTAAAAGGCACTTGGCAATTCATTGCACATTACTCATTACTAATTGCTAATTGATTGGGGGTGTTTATATGACGGGAAACAGAGAAGTTATAACGGGCGGCGATTTTAAGCGCATGGTAGCCGGCGCGTACAGCGAATTTCTTTTGGAATACGACAGCATAAATTCTCTCGGCGGCGCGGGGACATTGCCGGGCACGCACATTTTGCGAACGATGGGCGCGGCGGTAATGCCGCTTGCCGACGCGAAGGACGACAGCATAGGCGGCTTATCGCGAAGAGTTTCGACGGCGGCGGTTTTTGGAGCCAGAGGAAATGCGGGCGTGGTTTTGGCGCAAATGTTTCGCGGAATAAGTGCGGGGCTTGCGGGCAAATATGATGCGACGGGCTCGGAGTTCGGCAAAGCATTTCAATACGGAATTTTATATGCGCAGAGAGTAATTCCCGAAGAGCCGGAGCGACCGTTTATCACGGTTGCAAAAGCTGTGGCGAAGGGAGCTTATCACGCCGTGCGGGACGGGATGCCGATTGTAGAAATTTTGTTGAAGGCGATTCAAACGGGCGAAGAATCCGTCAAGCGGCTTGAACTTTCCGAGGCGGGCGCGAGCATTATGTTAAGTTTTCTGCGCGGTTGTTTGAAAGGTTTGGACGGGAATTTTGTTTCGCCCGCCGTAAGTTTATCGTTGGGTTTGGGGACGCATAAAAATATGCCCGACCCGCGAAATGATTTGGTGCGTCCGTATTGCATAAGACTTCGCGTTAAAAATTCAAAGGCGAGTCAGCCCGAATTGGAAAGGCAAATGCGAGACTTCAGCAGTTTTTCTATCGTCGAGCGTTCGAGCGGCGGCTTTGACATTCATCTTCACACAGATCACGTCGGAAAAACTTTGGAACAAGCAATCGGCTGGGGACCGCTTAAGGATGTCAAAATCATAAACATGAGCGAGGCACACGTCCTGCCTGCAGGAGATGCCCTCATGAAAGTTGCCGCGCTTGCCGTCGCGAAAGATTCTTTCGAGGCGCAAAAACTTCAGGACGCGGGCGCAACGATTTTGGTTTCGGGTAGCGAAGAATCTTCGCCGTCGTTGTCGGAAATAATCGGGGCGGCGCACTCCGATTTGGCTTCGAGTTATGTTTTGGTTTCATCGAGCCCGGATTATCGTTTGGTTTTCAAACAGGCGAAGAGACTTTTGGGCGGTCGCGTCGAATTGGTTTTGGCTGACACTTTCGAGAACACGATAACCGCGCTGAAAAAATTTTCGCAGGGCTTATCGGCGACAGAAAATGCCAAAATAATGTCACAGTTTTAAGGAGGTTTTTGCTTATGGTAAATTTTGATTATCTTTACAATCCCGCCGCCGCCAAATCACTCTTCAATAGAAATTATTTTGTCGACAAGAAATTAGGCTTTCAAGTCATAGAGAACGGCACAATCCTCCCATATAAAAAAATGATTGATGACAAATCTACAAAAGACGGCTGGGGATTCGGCGGTATTTTGGACAGTAGCGGAAATTTTATCAAAAGTAGCCATGTACAGGATGGTGCCGGTGAAAGTTATACCCCCCCCCCATGAATCGATTTTAAAAAGTTCAGAGGCAGTAATTTATCTTGGAATGTTTCACAGTACTTGGGGGCACGCCATTACCGATAATATTCGCCGCTTGTGGTTCTTAAAAAGTGACGACTTCAAGAAGGAATTTAAAAATTGTCCGCTTGTGTATCTTCTCTGTACAAAACGAGAAAACTTCACCCTTGAGAGTTATAAAAATTTCCGTCGGCTGTTGGAAATTCTGGAGGTAAATGTTGACAGTCTCCGACTCATCACCGAGCCGACACAATTTGACAAAATCATTCTGCCTGACGAATCTTTTAAATTCAATTTTACAAAAGAATATTGCGAGGCAATTAATTGCGTGAGAAATTTCGCGCTGAAAAATAAAACGCCGACTTCCTTTAAAAAAATTTATTATTTTCATGGCGTAAGACAAATGGGCGAAGAACATCTTGCAGAATATTTTCGTTCAAAAGGTTATGAAATTGTTCGCCCTGAAAAATTAACACTCGACGAACAGTTGAATCTCTTGATAAACGCAGAAAGTTTTGCTTCTACTACGGGTTCAATCTCGCACAATTCGGTTTTTCTGCGTGACGGAACGGAGGCAATTTTTATTCCTCGCGGTACAAATTCTGTTTCAAATCCTTTTCAACGCGCACTTAATCAAATTAATTCGGTTAATGCCAATTACGTAGACTCGACGCTTACCTTATATTCTCTTTGGTACAGCGATATTCTTTACATCGTCAGTCGACAGCTGAAAAAATTCTTCGGCGATAAAAATGACGATTATGATGAAGAAGACTTCAAAAATTTTTTGCAATATGTCAAAGTTCATATGAAAAAAGGGCGTCTTGTGGAGCCGAAGGCAAAAGAACATTATGCATCGATTCTTCAGAACTTCATGGCTCAGCTCAAGCAACGCGAAGATTTAATTGCGGCTTGTAACATGCCGCCGAAATGGGATGAGTTTAAACCAATGCTGACTTATCAAACGCATGTCGCAAAAAAAGGTTGGAGCGATTGGCTTGGCGAAGAGCAAATAAGCAATGACATTGAGCAGAAACTGCAAATTGAAGCGATAAAAATAAATTTCCCGACGCACAAAATTTTTTATTCGGTTTACTACAGCGCGGATGAAGGTTGGTCGGAAGAAGTTTTGTCGCCAAACATGGCGGGTACAACCGGCAAAGCAAAAGCAATCTTTGGGATAAAAATTCGGTTTGACGAGGCGGGAGAAAAATTTTTTGACATTCTCTATCGTGTTCATAAATTCGACGGCTCTTGGACGGCTTGGGCGAAAAACGGCGAGGCGATTTATTCTCACGGACAAAAACTCAACGCCATTCAAATAAAATTGGAAGACAAAAAATCTTAAGGAGATGATTCAATGCTGGAAGACAGAAAAGCGGAGTTGACTGCTCTGCGCGACAAATTGAACGAAATGGGGAATTCACTTTGACATTGCCCGCAAGGAAGAGAAAATCGCCGAGCTGGAATACAAAATGGGCGAGCCGACTTTCTGGGACAATCCCGACGCCGCGCAGAAAATTACTCAGGAATTGAACGACGTTAAATCGGGCATCGAGACTTACAAAAATCTTTTGGCGAAGTTTGACGACGCGCAGATTCTTTTGGAACTCGCAATGGAAGAAAAAGATGATTCGCAGGAGTCGGACATTGCGGCGGAAATTTCCGAGATTGAAAAGGGCTTGGAAAATCTTCGTTTGGAAATTATGTTGAGTGAACCTTACGACGGCAACAACGCGATTTTGACATTGCACGCGGGCGCGGGCGGCACCGAAGCCCAAGATTGGACGCAAATGCTTTTAAGAATGTATGTTCGTTGGGCGGAGCGTCACGGCTTTGAAGTCGAGACGGTTGACTTGTTGCCGGGCGACGAGGCGGGCGTTAAATCGGCGTCGCTTTTCATCAAAGGACATAATGCTTACGGTTATTTGAAGTCGGAAAAAGGAATTCATAGGCTTGTGAGAATTTCGCCGTTCGATTCAAATGCGCGGCGTCACACTTCCTTTTCTGCCTGTGACATTATGCCCGAAATTGATGATGCGGTTGAAGTTGATATAAATATGGCGGACGTTCGCGTTGACACTTATAGGGCGAGCGGCGCGGGCGGACAGCATATCAACAAAACTTCTTCCGCCGTCCGCATGACGCATATTCCGACGGGAATTGTCGTTCAATGTCAAAACGAGCGTTCGCAAATTCAAAATCGCGAGCGTTGTTTGAAAATGCTCCGTGCAAAACTTTTTGAACTTGAACTTGAGAAAAAAGAAGCGGAGATCGCGGGGCTTGAAGGCGATTTGAAAAAAATCGAGTGGGGCAGTCAAATTCGCTCCTATGTTTTTCAGCCGTATAAATTGGTTAAAGATTTGCGCACGGGCGAGGAAACCGGCAACGTTCAAGCGGTTATGGACGGCGAACTTGATCCTTTTATTCGCGCTTATCTTGCCGCCAAAGCCAACGTCAAAATCTGATGAGGTATCACCATGAAAAAATTTTTAGCTTTTATAGTCGTCCTGCTTATCGCCGCCGGCTTGTTTGTTCAATTCGCCGTTCCGAAAGCTTTGACGAATTATCTTAAAAATAAAGTTGTCGAGTTGACGAACGCGCAGGAAGTCACTTTGACGCTTGATTCTCTGCCGAGCGCGAAAATTGCTCTTGGTTATGTCGACAGCGTTCACTGCACAGCCGACGACGCGACAATCGGCGAACTCAATTTGAAACAAGCGGAGCTCAACGGCTCGTCTATTCACATTGACATTAAAGAACTTCTCATGCCGACCGACGGTTTAAGCCGCGAAGAACGTACCAACCGAGTTTTGAAACACGCAAGCAGATTGGAACTCAGCGGCGTTATCACGGAGGACGCTTTGAAAAATTTCCTTGCGCAGAAAATTGATCAGCTGAAAAGCCCGCAAGTCACCATAACGCCCGAAGGAATTACGGCGGAAGGCAAAGTTAAAATTCTCGGACGAGATGCGGACGTTCAAATCGGCGGGCATATTGTCGCTCGCGACGGAGATCTTTATTTCCAAATGAATCACATCAACCTTGAAAATGCCGTTTTGCGCCGCGTCAATCTCGATAAATTTTTGGGCGACTTCAATTTGACCGACAAAGTAAAATTGCCGTTCGGTATGCAGTTCAGAGATGTCGAATTGCGGCAAGGCGAAGCGTTTGTAAAAGCAATTAGGAATTAAGAATTAGGAATTAGGAATGAAAAGATTTCTTTATAACAGGACGCTCTTAATAATTATCGGCGTCGGACTTTTTGCCTCGCTGATTATCGCGGGGCAAAGATTTTTTGTCGAATCGGAGAACATGCAGGTTGATTTGGCGGTTGATTATCAGAGCATCGCCGACCTTGCCGAGCGCGAAGGTTTGGAGATTGAAGACGTTTTGAACATGACAAAAGAGACGGGAATAACTTCGCTGGCAATTTATGATTCGACTTTGGAGAAATTGGTGCGCAAGGGAAAAGTTTTCACATTGGCGGGCAGTGAAATTTTGGCGAATTATCAGACGGGCACTTTGTCAAACGAACTTTGGCGACAGACGATTGAATTTGATTTAATCGCGCCGAACAGAGTTTATGTTATCGGCGGAGATCTCGGAAGTTATTACGATACAAAGGAAGCTTTGATTCAGCGGCTCGGAAATGATCGCGTCAAAATTTTTTCTGTCGGCGGAATTGAGGTTATCGAAGTCAGGGCGCAATTCGGGGAGCTTATGAAAATGCCGCTCGGCTTGCCGCATGACGAAATGAACAAAGCCCGCGCCGCAGGATTTACAATTCTTGCGCGCCCTATGAATTTCAGAAAATGCACGGCGGAGAATGTCCAATTTTTTTTCGACAGAATAAGTAATTATCCGATCTCGGAAATAGTTTTCGACGGTCCGGAAGTTTTGGGCGCGTCGAATTTTCTTGACTTGACGGCGAAAAATTTTTCGGCTCGGAAAATAACTTTCGGCGTGATTGAACACACCAGCCAGCTGAAATTTTATCCTCAGTTGGGAATGGAATATCTCTCCGAAAAAATCGGCAAAGATCATGTCGCAAGACTTTATGCAATTCCGAAAGATGAACAGCCCAAGCTGGAAATGGCGGCGGCGGTTAATCGTTGGTCGACGACGGACAGAGAAAGAAATATCAGAATAAATCTCTTGCGCATTTACGAAAAAGCTGAACACGAAATGACTTTGCTCGAAACCAACATGAAATATTTCCGCGAAGTTCACGACGTTTTGGAAAAGGACGGCTTTACTTTCGGCAAGGCGGGCACTTTCGACAATTATTATCCGAATGTTTTTCTTCGCGCTCTCGTGATAATCGGAGTGGCGGCGGCAGGCGTTTTGTATCTGTCTTTAATCTCGCGCAGGCTCAACCGCAACAGAAAATTACAGTTGCAAATTTTTGCCGTCTTTGCGATAATGACTGCGTTGCCCGTTCTGATGGAGGCGGGCGGCAAAATCAGAATCTTGGCGGCGTTTTTCAGCGCGAATTTATTTCCCGCGCTGGCGATAATCTGGCAGCTCGATTTGCTCCGAATAATTCAATGCAAAATTCGTCTTCAAAAAAAATCTGCACGGACGATTTCGACATTTCAACTCGTTTGGATTTCGGGCTTCGCACTTTTGGTGACGGGCGTATTGTCTTTGACGGGCGCGGCGTATTTATCGGGCGCATTATCGGACGTGTCTTATTTCTTGGAGTTTGAAATTTTTCGCGGCATAAAATTAACTTTCATCCTGCCGCCGATTTTGGTAGCCGTTGCATTTTTGCAAAGGTTTAATATCGTTGACGAAGTAAGAAGAAATGTTCCCGCGACTCAACAAATAAAAGAGCTCCTCAACAAATCTATCAGCGTGAAATTTTTTTTGGGGCTGATGGTTGTCGTCGGAGCATTGGTAATTTTGATTGCGCGGAGCGGACACACGTCGGGAATGCCGGTTTCGGATTTTGAAATAAAAATTCGCGCCTTGCTCGAACAAATTTTTTATGCGCGACCGCGCTCGAAAGAAATTTTCTTCGGACATCCCGCGTTCATGTTGGCATTTGCCGCCTTCCTTAAAAAGTTCCCGAAGATGATTTGTTTCGCATTGATTATGGCGGCGACAATCGGGCAAAGCTCTATGGTTGAAACTTTTGCGCACATGCGCACGCCGATTTTTATGTCGTTCATGCGCGGGCTCGACGGCTTGATACCCGGCGCGATTATCGGCGCACTGCTGATTGTTTGTCTGCAGCTTTTCTTGAACAAATTTTATGTCAAGGAGTGATTTTATGATTCATGTTTGTTTTTGCTTTACCGATAAAACAGGGCATTATTCAAAGTTTGTGGGGACAACAATGTACTCGCTCTTTGAAAATACCAATTCGGAAGTTACCGTTCATATTCTTCATGACAACACGCTTTCGGATGAAAATCGCGACAAATTTCTTTACCTTGCCGTTCGTTACGGTCAAATTGTAAAATTTTACAACGTCGAGGAACTTTGCGCGGATGATTTTTCCAAAATGGTAGAAAACAATCCGAAACTTTTGAAGGATAATCGTTTCACAATCGGCATGATGTTTCGTCTTTTTATCCCGCAAGTTTTGCCGAAAAATATCAGCCGCGTTATTTATCTCGACGCGGATATTGTCGTCAACACGGATATAAAAGAGCTTTGGGAAATTGAACTCGGCGATAAATTTTTGGCAGTCGTCACGTCGAATTCCATTGCCATGAAAAAACACACGCATCAAACGCGCCAGCTTTGCATAGATGGTCTTGTGGAGCCCGATGATTATTTCAACAGCGGCGTTCTTCTCATGAATTTACTCCTTCTGCGCGGCGAAACTCAAAGAATCATGGACGGAATAAATTTTATCGGCTCGGATCCTCGCCACACACATTTTGATCAAGACGTTTTAAATTATTGTTTCACAAAAAATATTTTGAAACTGCCCGTTCGATTCAATAACTCGGTATCTTTCGCCCGCGCCAAAAAGGAAACGAAGATAGATCAAAAAATTTATCATTTCTTGGGGAGCAATTATCGGAGCTTCGGACTCGACATGAACGATCCTTTCAATCGTTTGTGGATGAGTTATTTTATTAAAACGCCGTGGTTCGACGCCGATTCAATCGGGCGGCTTTATTCGGGCTTCCAAAAAATTCGTAACGACTTGGAAGACAACAGATTAAAAATTTCTGCGAACATGCCCGGCAAAAGTCGCGTGTTTTTTATTGAGCCGTCCAAAATCGACGCAATGAAAAAAGTTTTCTCAATCGGCAAAGACGAAGTGATTATCCCCGCCGAAAACGTAGCCTCCGCGCAAAAATTGTTCAACACAATGAAAGCTTATAAAGGCAAATGCGTTTTCTTCATCATGACGGAAAAAATTTCCGATAAAAAAATTCCGTTCGATCAACTGACCAAAGCGGGCTTCGTCAACGGAAAAGATTTTCTGAAGGGTTGGGAACTTTTGTCGGAGTCTGAAGGCGAAAATTTCAATTCCTATCCTCTTGTTCTGTCCATGTAAAGCAAAAATTTTCTCGACAACTCAAAAAGGAGTAATTTTATGATCCATGTTTGTTTCTGTTTCAGCGACAAGACGGGGCGTTATGCGAAATTCGCAGGCACGTCCGCTCTGTCGCTTTTTGAAAATACAAATTCGGATGTCACAATTCACATCCTCCACGACAAAACTTTGACAAATGACAATCGCGACAAATTTAATTATCTCGCCGGTCGCTACTCTCAAACCATAAAATTTTACAACGTCGATGAACTTGTCCCGAATAAAATCGCGGAAATTATAAAATTGGTTCCCGAAGTGGAAAAGGCAAAAGTTACCGTCGGAACATTTTACAAAGTTTTGATCCCGCAAGTTCTTCCTGCCGAAATTGAAAAGGCAATTTTTATCGATCCCGATACTCTGGTTAATCTCGACATAAATGAACTTTGGCAAATCGATCTTGAAGATAAAGTGCTCGGAGCCGTTCGGGAAATTGATAACGGCGCAAATCCCAACAAATCTTTTCTCCTTTGCAGTGAAGGCGTCGTGAATCCCGAAGATTATTTCAACACGGGCGTTTTGTTGATGAATCTGAATGCTCTGCGCGGCGAAGAAGAAAAGATCATGCAGGGAATAAAATTCCGCGGCGAAAATCCCAAGCAGAAATTTTTTGAACAAACCGTTTTGAATTATTGCTTCTCTGCGCGGGCTTTGACGTTGCCGACAAAATTTAATTGCTTCGTCAAGACGGAACGTCAAAGCGGCGAACAAAATCTCGGACGAAAAATTTATCACTACACGGGCGGTCCCTCAAGAATGTATCTCGACATGAATGATCCCGCCAATCATTTGTGGATGAATTATTTCGTTAAAACGCCGTGGTTCAATGAAGAAACTGTCGGGCGGCTTTATGCAAGTCTCCAAAAAATCAGCAATGACGTGAGAAATTCTTCTTTAAAATTCACTTCGACTTTAGCGGGCAAAACTCGCGCATTTTTCATTGAGCCAAAAAAAATCGACGCAATGAAAAAAACTTTTTCAATCGGCAAAGACGAATTGATTATCTCCGCCACGAACGACGCTTCCTTTAAAAAATTGCTCGACACCATGAAAGCTTCCAGAGGCAAATGCGTTGCCTTTATTTTGACGGAAAAATTTTTGAATAAAGGCTTCCCGTTCGACACGCTGAAAAAAGCCGGCTTCACCGAAGGCAGAGATTTCTTGAAAGGTTGGACATTCCTTCCTTCCGCGCAGAATCCGCCGCACAGTACTTATTCGCTCATTGAATCGTTATAAATAAATTTTGTGATGATTTTCTTCCGAACTTTAAAAGGAGTAATTTGATGATTCATGTTTGTTTCTCTCTCCATGACGAAACGGGATTGGACTCGAAATTCACGGGCACGGCGATGCTCTCGCTCTTTGAAAATACTTCAAAACCTGTTCCGTCAATTACCGTGCACATTTTGCACGACAACACCTTGACTCAAGACAATCGCAGTAAATTTTCTTATCTTGCCGGGCGTCACGGTCAGATATTGAATTTTTATAATGTCGAGGAACTCTGCGCGGAGAAAATTGAAAAAATGAGCAGAATCTTGACGAAGGTAAAAGAAACTTCTCTTCGCAACGAATCGATTTACAAATTTTTTATTCCGCAAGTTCTCCCCGATGATCTCCAAAAAGTAATTTATCTTGATTCAAATATCGTCGTCAATCTTGACATAAACGAGCTTTGGAAAATCGATCTCGGCGAAAAAATTCTCGGCATCGTGCCCGCGCTTGCCATCGGCTCCGATATTCACATTCAAGATAAAGTTGTTACTGACGGTTTCGTTAAAGCCGAAGATTATTTCAATTCGGGCGTCCTGCTGATGAACTTGAAACTTTTGCGCGGCGAAGAAGAAACTTTAGCCAACGGCTTGAAATTCGCCAACAACCGCAGCTATTTCAATTTCATGGAGCAAGTCGTCTTCAACTATTGCTTTTCGACGAAGGCGTTAAAATTGTCGGAGGAGTTCAATCAGTTCGTGAGATGGGCGCGGCGCAATAAAGAACCGTTGATAAAAAAAATTTATCATTACACGGGCGATTCACTTCAAATGGACAAAAACGATCCGTTCAATCAACTTTGGTTGGAATAT
Source organism: uncultured Selenomonadales bacterium (assembly GCA_937877655.1). Taxonomy (GTDB): domain Bacteria; phylum Bacillota; class Negativicutes; order Selenomonadales; family Selenomonadaceae; genus Quinella. The sequence goes on along the minus strand of CALFJC010000109.1, from coordinate 617 downwards.
TTTTCAAAGACGCCTTGGATTAACACAGAAACGCTCGGCAGAGTTTACGAGAGTTTTCGACAAAGTTACGGTCAACTCAATCTCAAAATGAAAAATGCAATGATAAATCTTACGGGGTTTATGGCGGGCAAAAAACGTGCCTTCTTTACCTTGCCGCAAAATGTCGAGGCAACAAAAGAAATTTTTTCCGTCCGTGCAGATGAAGAACTTATTGTCGGTGAAGATCAAGAGTCGCTGAAAAAATTGATTAACGCCATGAAACGTTCTCAAGGCAAAAAAATTTTCTTCATCCTTGTTCCGAGATTTCCTTACAGCGTATTGAACAAAGCGGGTTTCACCTTCGGAAAAGATTTTCTTAACGGCATGGAACTTATACCCGCAGACAACGAGCCGATATTTAATTCTTATCCGATAATCAAAGCGATGTAAAAAATTTTCCCTGTCGAAAAACTCGGCGGGGATTTTTTTCAATTAGGAATTAGGAATTAGGAATGAAAAATTTTTGCCGCCGAATTTTTATCCGATAATCAAAGCGATGTGAAAAATTTTCCCTGTCGAAAAGCTCGGCGGGGATTTTTTTCAATTAGGAATTAGGAATTAGGAATGAAAAATTTTTG
>CALFJC010000108.1 GCA_937877655.1 uncultured Selenomonadales bacterium | reverse complement strand
AATGAAATATCTCAAGCAGATTTATCTTGCGATAATTTTTCTCTTCCTTTATGCGCCGATAGGAGTTTTAATCGCGCAGTCGTTCAATGCGAGCCGTTATCGCGGACATTGGACGGGCGTCACTCTGAATTGGTATGAAAAACTTTTCAGCGACAGCCGAATTGCCGACGGCTTTAGATTTGTTTAAGGGGAGGACGTTTGAATGAAATATCTCAAGCAGATTTATCTTGCGATAATTTTTCTCTTCCTTTATGCGCCGATAGGAGTTTTAATCGCGCAGTCGTTCAATGCGAGCCGTTATCGCGGACATTGGACGGGCGTCACTCTGAATTGGTATGAAAAACTTTTCAGCGACAGCCGAATAGCCGACGCGCTGTCGAACACTTTATCAATCGGCTTGTTATCGGCGGGCATTGCAACGATTTTGGGCTTGATAACCTGCATTGCAATGAAAGAACTTTCGCGGAAATGGCGGGCGACATTTTTAAGCATAACGAACGTTCCGATTTTGAACGCGGACATTGTCACGGGAATTTCTTTAATGCTTTTGTTCATGGGCTTGGGTTTGAAATTGGGTTATGTTTCGATTTTGTTGGCGCATATCGTCTTCAACGTGCCTTATGTGATTTTGTGCATCATGCCGCAACTTATGGCGTTGGACAAAAGTTTTTACGAGGCGGCGTTGGATTTGGGCGCGAGTCCGTTCAAAGCATTTACGAGCGTCATTTTGCCCGAACTTCGTCCGAGCATTTTTGCGGGATTTTTATTGGCGTTTACAATGTCGGCAGATGATTTTATAATAACGCATTTCACGAAGGGCGCGGGCGTCGACACTTTGACGACGGCAATTTATGCGCAGTTGAAATTGGGCGTCCACCCCGAAATTTACGCGCTGTCGACTTTGGTATTTTTCTTTGTGTTGATATTTGTTTTACTCTTTGCGATAAATCGTCGCAAGCTGAAACAATTAGAAATTAGGAATTAGTAATGAGTAATTAAAAAGCAAAAACATTACTTATTACTCATTGCTAATTACTCATTATTAGGGAGGTTTTCTGAATGAAAAAATTTTTTATGCTCTTGTTGGTAAGTTGCCTTGCGCTCGGAGTCGCGGGTTGCGGTTCGGGCGGCGACAAAAAAGATGATGTCGTTTACGTCTACAGCTGGGGAGATTATCTTGATCCCGAAGTGCTGAAGGTTTTCGAGAAGGAAACGGGCATTCACGTTGTCCTTGACGAGTTCGACACAAACGAGAGCATGTATCCCCGCGTGGCGGAAGGCGCGGTTCATTACGACGTTATCTGCCCGTCGGATTATATGATTCACAAAATGATTGACAACGGCTTACTTCAGCCGCTTGACTTCACGAAACTTGAGAACGCCAAAAAAAATATCGGCGAAGAATTTTTCAAGCAGTCGGAAGCTTTTGATCCCGGCAACAAATATGCGGTGCCCTATTGCTGGGGAACGGTCGGCATAATTTACGACAAAACAAAAGTCACGGAGCCCGTTGACAGCTGGAATATTCTTTGGAATGAAAAATACGCGGGACAAATTTTAATGCAAGACTCTGCGCGGGATGCGATGATGATTCCGTTGAAACTCATGGGCAAAAGCATGAACGAAACCGATAAAGAAGTTTTGGCGCAAGCGCAGGAAATGTTGAAGAAACAAAAGCCGCTCGTTCAAGCTTATGTCGTCGATGAAGTCAAAGAAAAACTTATCAACTCGGAAGCGGCAATGGGCGTTGTCTTTTCGGGCGAGGCTTTGAATATTTTAAATGCCAATCCGAACATGGCGTTTGCAATTCCTAAAGAAGGCACGAACTTTTGGATTGATTGCTGGGTAATTACGAAAGACGCCGAGAATGTCGACAACGCGCACAAGTTCATTGATTTCATGTGCCGCCCCGACATTGCCGTCATGAATTTTGATTATCTCGGCTATTCGACGCCCAATACTGCCGTTCAAGAACTTGAAGAGGATGAAGAGATTAAAAATTCCCCGATAGCTTTCCCGTCGCCCGAAACTTACAAAGGGCAGGAGACTTACAAATATCTCGGCAACGAAATGGATGCGTATTACAACAATCTGTGGATGGAAATTAAGGTTGACTGATTAAAAAAATTTTTCCCCGTCAAAAATTTACGGCGGGGATTTTTTTGTTATAATGGAAAAAAATTTTAAGGAGGCGATTGTGATAAATGAATTTGAGAATTTGAGATCGCGCAGAAAATCTCGCCGATACGATTGGGCTGAAGGATTTAAAACCAAAAATGTATCAAAGCCGGATTATCAATCAATGCTCATGTCTGACGAAAAAGAAATTGCCGCCGCGACCGATAAGTACATAAAAAATTATGAGAAAGCACTTGCAGATTTTGAACAAAAAACTTCTTTGACGGCTTTAGACATGGGAATTTTAATGCTTGCCGCCTCTTTGCAAACTTTGCGTTGGGCTTTCGTTGGTGTCATCAAAACCGTAGCCGAAAAATCTTCTCAAGCCTACAAAGAGCTCACGAAGTCCGAAGGCACAAAAACTTATGAATTCACGCCCGCCACCGTCGAACAAATTTCAAATGATTTTTCCAAAGGAATTACTCCTTACGACGCGCCGATTAAAGGCGAGGCACTGGCTCACAATCCTTTGGCGGGGCTGATAATCGGGACGGCGAACATTGCCACGAACACTTTGACGGTAAATAATTTTTCGGAAAAATTGCCGTCGTATCATGTTGTCAATCAACGAATAAACGCTGAAACGAATGTTGCCGACATTTTCAAATGGACGGGCGAATTACTCCTTAACGAGCCAAAAATTATCGGCGCGGCATTTATTCGGCAGATATTTCAATGCGGCGAAGATTTCTTTAAGATTTTTAGATTGTCGGTGCCGCCGATTAAAAATATTTCTTCCGACATGTCAGAGTTTTTAACGGGCGAAGAAATTTGCGAGGCGTCGCTTGCCGTCATAATCAATAAGCTCATCGAGATGTGTCACAGAATTTTTTTCAATCCGAAGCGCGACGACGCAAAACTTTATGAAGTGCGCACGCGAAAAATTTTGACGTATTCAAACACGCTCTCTTCAATTTTGAATGTCGGCTGTGTAAGCGCAACGGGCAGTATCATGAAATTTGACGCAGACGGAATTTTGGTGACGCTCCAGAGAATTTTGAACGACGGCGCGGCGATTAACAGAATCCAATTTGAATTTATTCACAAAACTTTAGACGGCGAGTTGTGCAAGGAGGAGGACGAAATTAATCGGCGACTCGCGAAGTGGGGCTTTTCGATTTAGGAGGTGTTTTTAATGGGGTTTTTCAAAGATGTTTCAAAAGTTTTTATAAAAACTTCGCCCGTCTTTCCGCTTGTGCTTGCCGTCACGGATGAAAAAAAGATCGATAAAGTTCTCGATAAGACGGAAGAAATTGTGGAAAAGGCGGCAAAAAATCCTAACACCGCATTAATTCCCGGCGGCTTTGCAATTTCTTTGGCACAGGAAACAAAAAAAGCATACGATGAATCTCTGCGAAAAGAAGGACATACGCAAGGCGTTCATGAAGGCGAACTTATGGCGGCAAAAAAATTTGCGTCACTCCTTGAGCAAAGCGACAACATGAGAATCGGGACGTTCGCGTTGGGTTGTCACATTGCGAAGCTCGGCAACAATTCCGATGAAAAACTCGGCGTAATAGTGGACGCACTCGGCGAGCCGAATAACTTTGTCATTTCAGAATATGTCCGCAGTGAAAACAGCAAAATTCTTCGCGAAAAACCTTCGTTCAAGGAAATTTGCAACAGGTATCTTGATTCGCTGAACGCCGAGCAGTTGAAATCTCTTGACGGTTTTTTGAAGGCAATCATTAACGCCGACAGTATTTCTTCCGCCGAGAAAAATTTTTATCAAAACGAATGGACGCCGTATTTGGAGCGACGCATTTGAAATGAAACTTCCGCGAGAATTTTATTTGCGCGACGGCTTGACGGTTGCCCGCGAGCTTATCGGTAAAAAACTTGTAACAAATTTGCCCGAAGGTTTGACAAGCGGAATTATCGTCGAGACGGAAGCTTACATGGGAAAAATTGATGCGGCGGCGCATTCTTATCGCGGCAAAACCGAGCGCACAAAAATTTTTTACGGCGCGGGCGGATTCGTTTATACCTTTTTGATTTACGGCAAAAATATTTGTACGAATGTCGTTGCCAATGTCGAAAATGTTCCCGAAGCGGTTTTGATTCGAGCCTTGGAACCCGTTGACGGTGTAGAACTGATGAAAATTCGGCGCGGCAAAAAAAATCTGCGCGATCTTTGTTCGGGACCGGGCAAACTCTCTCAAGCTCTGGGCATAACGAAAAATTTTTACGGCGCAGATTTATGCGGCGAAGAAATTTTTATCGAGACTGTCGAAAATTTTCAAGCCGAAGTCGCGACGACCAAAAGAATCAACGTAGATTATGCGGGCGCGGCGGCTGATTATCTTTGGCGATTTATCGCGGCAGGCAATAAATTTCTCAGCGTCAAATGAAAAATCCCCTTCGATAATTCGGAGAGGATTTTTTGTTTGAAATGTTAAAAATTTATCTGCCAAACGCCGCCGCAACTTTGATGAGATTTTTTCTAATCGGAATGTGTTGCGGACAAACTTTTTCACACGCGCCGCATTTTACACACTCGCCGGCATATTTTTTTCCGTGCCACTCGACAAGCCAGCGATATTGATTTTCGGCGAACTTTTTATCTTTGTAAAGCGTCAAGACATTAAAAGCGGTGAACGAACCTGAAATGCCGATATTTTGCGGACAAACTTTGGCGCAATAATCGCAGGTTGTGCAAGGGATAATCGGAATGCTTGCCAAAACTTCTCGCGCTTTTTCGACGGTCGCCCGCTCCGAATCGTTAAGGCGTTGGAAATTCTCCATGTAGGAAACATTATTTTCCATTTGCTCAAGCGTCGACATGCCCGACAAAACCGTTATCACGCCGTCAAGGCTCGCGGCAAAGCGAATTGCCCAAGATGCCAGCGACGCGTCGGGATTTGCGGCTTTGAAAACGGCGGCGACTTCTTCGGGCGGGTTAGCCAACATGCCGCCTTTAATCGGCTCCATTATGACAATCGGCTTGCCGTGCCTGCGAGCAACTTCGTAACAGCCGCGAGATTTTATCGCGGGATTTTCCCAGTCCGCGTAGTTGATTTGCAACTGAACGAATTCCGCTTCGGGATGCTTGTTCAAAATTTCGTCGAGCTCTTCGGGCGTCGAGTGAAAAGAAAAACCGACATGTTTAATCAAACCTTCGCGCTTCTTTTCAAAAACAAAATCCCACATTTTAAACCGTTCAAAAAATTCAGTGCGCGTCTCGCCGAGATTGTGCAAAAGATAAAAATCGAAATAACCCGCGCCCGTCTGGCGGAGTGAAGTTTCAAATTGCCCGATTGCATCTTCGCGAGTTTTGCAATTTATCCACGCCGCATTTTTCGTTGCAAGTTGAAATTTTTCACGCGGATAACGTTCAACCAATGCCTGACGAATTGCGTCCTCACTGCCGGGATATGCCCACGCCGTGTCAAAATAAGTGAATCCCTTCGACAAGAATAAATCGACCATTTTTTTGACTTGCTCAAGGTCAATGGTTTCGTCGCCGAGTTTCGGAAGTCTCATCAAGCCGAAGCCCAACTTTTTTATTTCTTCGCCGAGATAAGCCATAAAAATTCCTCCTCCAAAAATTTTTGCATACGCTTAAAATTATTTTACAGCTTGAAGTTCAATCACTGTCAAGGTCGGGGCGAAGATTTTTCGCGCCGCCCAAGTACACGTGATGAACTTCATTTTGTCTTTTATCAAGATCCGCCAAAATCAAAACGCGAATGCACAGCGGCAAGGAATTTTCTATCGCCGGCTCTCGCGTATCGAAAAGCGGTACCAATCTGAAGGCGGGCAGTTGCCTGACCGCCGAACTCGGAAAGGCGGCGGTTAAATCTTCCGTCATTGAAAAAATTATCGCGCCGATATTTTCTGCCCGCAATTCGTTCTGCGATAAAATTTTTGTAACCAAATGCCGAGCCGCCGCCCAAATTTTTTCCTTTGAATTTTCGTCGACTGTCACCGCGCCGCGAATCCCCCGAAGTGACATTTGAAATCTCCTCCTAAGCTTTGTACTTTTCCTTAATCTGCAACTTAACCGTTTCGTTGGCAAGAAAATCATCGTAGCTGGCGATTCTGTCAACCGTGCCTTGCGGCGTGATGTCCATGATTCTGTTCGCTATCGCCCGAATAAATTCTCTGTCCTCGTCGACAAAAATTATCGTGCCGGGAAAATCGATTAAACTTTTTTCCAACGCCTCAATCGTCGGCAAGTCAAGGCAAGCGGTCGGATTGTCAAGCAGTAAAAAATTCGCCGTCCCGAACGCCAATTTGTCAAACTCCGTTTTAGCCGCCGCGCCCGTGTAAACTCGCGGCATGTAAAAAACTTTTACGCCGTATGAAAAATTTATTTTCCCGCGCAGACAGCCGCCCGTCTCGTCTTGGTTTTGATAAGCCGTCGCCAAAGTTTTTAAGAGTTTTGTTTTGCCGCGTTCGTTTTTCCCAACAAACGCAATTTTTTGTCCTTGCCGAATTGTAAAACTCACGTCTTTAAAAATCGGTTCGCCGTCGCGATTTTTTAATAAGCCGTTCGCCTCAAGCACAATCGGAATTGCGCCCGAAGGTGTCGGCGGCAAAAGTTCCGCGCAGGCAATTTTTATCGGCTCAATTTCCTCGTTGCCAAGTTCAATAATTCGTCCGCATGTTTCCTTTAAAAAATATCTGTCGCTGCTGACGATGACGGTTGTTAAATTTCTGCGTTCGAGAAGGAAATTTATCAGCCACTCCACGCCTTCCGATTCAAGATTTTTCGTCGGCTCGTCAAGGAGCAAAATTATCTCGTCGTCATTGAGTCCGCGCAGGGCTTCTTTTAATTTTTCTATCGCCGACATTTCCGCCATTCGCAATTCCGAAAAATCCGCGTAGACGCTTCCGTTGACCGAATAAACTTCGCCCGAAATTTCAACTTCGCCCGCGTTTGGCTCGATTCTTTTTGCCATTATGTCAAGCAAAGTCGATTTGCCCGCGCCCTCGCCGCCGATTATCCCGACTTTTTCTCCGCGCCCTATTTCCAAATTAAAATCCGAAAAAATTTCGCGCTTGCCGAGTTTCAGCTCCAAATTTTTTATCTGTATCAAATTTCTCCACTCCTTTTTTGAAGAATATAACAACGCCTTGAAACTGTCAAATTTTTTAATCGGCACTGTGCTAAATTTCAGTTGCGGCATTATTGTCGGGAAAATTCTTTGAACATTATACTGAAGAAAAGTTTTTGGGGAGCGGGAGGCGGACTAGTTGGAAGAAAAAATTTTTCTGAACGTCATTAACAAGCAGGGCGTGATTCATCTTGCGCCGTCGGATTATGCTTTTGTCACGACGATTTTGCGGCACGGCTTGGAAGAGCAAAATCGCCGCCGCGAAAACTTTTCGTTAATCAAGCAACATTGCTTGGAACTTTTACTTTTGGAGATAAAGCAGGCGATTGATTTTCAGCGTGAAAAATTTTCGGAGTATTCGCCTGCGCACCAAAAAATTATTGCGGAGGTTTTGATTTACATTGAGAAAAATTTGGCTGAGAATCTCGATTTCAATGATTTGGCGGAAAAATATTCGTTCAGTCAAAATTATTTCCGAAAAATTTTCCGTGACGTAACGGGATTTTCGCCGGTCAGTTATGTAAATCGGTTGCGTGTCGTTCGGGCTTACGAATACATTCAGAAAGAACATTTGACGGTTGGCGAAGCGGCGGCGCGTGTCGGCATTTACGATTTAAATTATTTCTCACGGTTGTTCAAAAAAATTATGGGCACTTCGCCCACGCATTTTTAAAATTATTTCGTGCTAATTGGCGGCGATTTTATTCTGCCGCCTGCGCGGCGGGATATTTTATAATCGATACAACCAAAAATAAAAGGAGAGTGGCAAAATGATTAACGGCGAAAAAATTTCGGAGCGTCCGATACGCCGGGCGATGATTGGCGGCGGGCGCGGCAGTCAAATCGGTTACATTCACAGGAGCGCGGCACTTCGCGACGCAAATTTTGAACTTGTGGCGGGTGCCTTCGACATCAATCCCGAACGCGGAAAAGATTTCGGAAAAAATTTGCACGTCGACCCTAACCGTTGCTATTCCGATTACAAGGAATTAATTGCGGCAGAAAAAAATCTTTCGGACGGCGTGGAAGCGGTATCAATCGCGACGCCGAATTTCACGCACTTTGAAATTGCAAAGGCGGCACTTGAGGCGGGACTTCATGTTTATTGCGAAAAGCCGTTGTGTTTCACGGTTGCGGAAGCGGAAGAGCTTGAAAAACTCGTCGAGAAAAGCGGCAAGGTTATGTTCATTTCCTACGGCTACGCGGGGCATCAAATGATTGAACAGGCTCGGCAAATGGCAACCAACGGCGACTTGGGCAAAATCAGAATTATAAACATGCAATTTGCGCACGGAGCTCACAACGTTGCTGTCGAGAAAAAAACGGGCTCGACGGCTTGGCGCGTAGATCCGAAAAAAGCAGATCCCGCATATGTGCTCGGCGACGTCGGAACGCACATGGTTTATCTTGCCGAAGCGATTTTGCCCGAAATGAAAATCAAGCGGCTTATGTGTTCGCGTCAAAGTTTTGTCGAAGGACGCGCTTTGGAAGATAACGCAATGACGATTATGGAATACGACAGCGGCGCGGTTGCCTACATTTGGTCGAGTTGCGTAAATGCCGGTTCGGAATTCGGAGCGCGTTTAAGAATTGTCGGCGAAAAGGCATCAATCGCTTGGGACGTTGAGCATCCGAATCAACTTGCTTACGAAGTTCAAGGAAAAGCTCCGAGTGTTCTTCAGCGCGGCGCGGGATATTTGTATGAAAATGCGCGGGCAGACGACAGAATCGGCGGCGGACATCCTGAAGGACTTTTCGAGGCTTGGAGCAATCTTTACACGCGCTTTGCGAAGGCGATAAAACTTCGCGAGGCGGGCAAGCCGATTGATTTTTGGTATCCCGATATAAAGGCAGGAGTTATCGGCGTCAAATGGGTTGAACGTTGCGTCGAGTCTGCCGACAATGATTCAAAGTGGGTTGAGTTTTAAGGAGGGAATTTCAATGAGTATTGATCCGAAAGATTTTGATATGCCGGTTGCGTCCTTCAACCCTAATCCTATGAAGTTGGGCTTGTTCACGGACGGCTTGCCGAACATGAAATTTGAAGAAGTTTTTGACGCGGCAGTCGAAATGGGCATTGAGGTTTTGGAGCTCGGCACGGGCGGCTATTCCTGTGCGCCGCATCTTGACATGAAAAAACTCCTTGAGAGCGCACAGGCTCGCAAAGAGTATCTCAAAGCTATCGAAAGTCGCGGATTGAAAATCGCCGCGCTGAACTGTTCAGCAAATGCAATCGGTCCGGGCGAACGTTGGAAATCTCATGCACCCGACGTCATGAATACTTTCCGCCTTGCGGAACTTTTGGGCGTCAAGCATATCGTTTCGCAATCGGGACTGCCTGCGGGCTCGCCGACGGACACAACGCTGAATTGGGTACTGCACACTTACCCGCCCGAAATGGAAGACGTTTTAAAGTATCAATGGGAAGTCACGATTGAATTTTGGAGCAAAGCGGCGGAGCTCGCCAAGAGTTGCGGCGTCGAGACAATCGCGTTGGAAAATCATCCTATGAACATGGTCTTTAACGTCAGCACGCTTTTAAAACTTCGCCGCGCCGTCGGTGACATTATCGGCTTGAATCTAGATCCGAGCCACTTGTTCTTTATGGGCGGCGACCCAATTGCCATTGCCAGGAAATTGTGCGAAGAAAAAGCGATTTATCACGTTCACGGCAAAGACGCTCGCCTTAACGAACACATTAAAGGGCTTGAGTGCTTTGAACTCGGAGCTTATAACGGCGTTGCTGTCAATCGCGTTTGGAATTATGTTGCGGTCGGTTACGGTCATGATCATCTTTGGTGGAAAGAATTTTTCGGCACGCTTGCAATGGGCGATTATCACGGTCCTGTAAGTATCGAAGTCGAAGACCCGCTCATGACCAATAATCTCGTCGCGATTCAAAAATCTGCGCTATTCCTTAAAGAAACCATGCTCAGCTGAAAGGAGTTTTTGACATGAAGATTGCGTTTGTCGGCAGCGCGTTCTTGGAAACCGGAATGACTTACCAAGAGCAGTACGCCACCGTTGCCAAAGCCGGCTACGAATACAATCCTTACAACGCCGATTTCCCTGGATTTTGGAAGCGTCCGAAATACACAATCGACGAGGTCAAGTGGCACGCCAAAGCTATCAAAGACGCGGGCTTGAAAATTGCTTCTCTGACGACCGGCTTCAGAATTCAAGTTCCCGATGAGTTCATGCGCAAATACGCAGTCGAGTGTTGGAAAAAAATGTTCGACCTCGGCGAGGCAATGGGCGTTACGGTTTTTAACACCGAACTTGAACCGGGGCGCGGCAATCCCGAACTTTGCGAGGCTAAACTTATGACTTCACTTGATGAACTCGTTCCGATTATGGAGCGGCGCGGTCTGCGTATGGACATTCAAGCTCACCCCGACGATTTTTACGAACACAACAACGATGCTTACGACATTATCCGCTACTACAACAGTCCGAGCCTTGCTTATCTTTATTCCTGCCCCCATACTTTTCATTATGACGGAGGCAAAGGCAATATCGAAAAAAATCTTAAATACGCCCGCAAACATTTAAAGCACGTTCTGTTTGCCGACACTTACGACTACACGAAACTTTTCCGCTACAATATCAATCCTTCAAAACTCTACGCGGACGGAACTGTTCGTTGTCATGCCCATATAGGAAAACTCGGCGAGGGCGATATTGACTTCGACAGAATCTTCAAGACTCTGCGTGAAATCGGCTTTAATGAACAAGATGACACAATCGCGACGTTTAATCCGCTCGGTTTCCCCGAACGCGCCATTGAAGACGGCATTTGGGCACGCGAACTTATCGAAAAAAATCTTGTCGGCGTTCCCGATATCAAAGAGCCGGAGCCTGAAGGTTACGGCATTTACGCAAGATAAAATTCATTCATTGGATTAGGGATAAAATAAAGGGAGGCAACCTTGCAACGGCTGCCTCCTGTTTTTGAAACTCTCCGATTAAAAAGAATCTCAAATATTATTGCTTTTTCATTGTACAAAAGCTTTTTCATGCGGTCAAGTTCACAGTTAATTTTAGAAAAAGAGGTGGGGAATGATGACTACCGCGCAGGCGGTCGACAATCGCGATAAAATTTCTTGGGGCACCGGAATTGCTTACGGGCTCGGCGACACAGCTCAAAATATCGTCTGGGGCGCAATGTCTATCCTGACATTTTTTTATACTGACTACGCCGGCATTGATCCGGCTATGGTCGGCTTGGTCATGTTGTTATCGCGCAGTTTCGACGGTTTTTCAGATATTATCATGAGTTTTTTCGTCGAGCGGACAAATTCCAAATGGGGCAAATCGCGTCCGTGGGTTTTATGGACAAGTCTACCTTTTGCACTGTCAATCGTCTTAATTTACATCGTTCCGCAAGGCTCCGAAACGATGCAATTCGCATATTTATTCTTGTCATACAATTTTTGCACGACGGTTTGTTACACGGCGTTAAATCTGCCTTACGGTTCACTTTCAACCATGATGACGCGTTCTTCCTATGAACGTGACATGTTATCAATCGTGCGCATGACTTTATCGCCAATCGGAAAGATTTTGGCAGTTTCGGCGACTTTGCCGCTGATTAAAATTTTCGGCGATGATCAAATGGCTTGGGTAAAAGTTATGGGTATGTGGGCAATACTCGCGCTGACTTTCTCTGGATGGTTTTAAATGTCATTTATTACATTACGGGCACGAGTTTACCTTATTATTGCAAATATATTTTCAATGACGATGCACTTTACAGCGGACTTTATCTTATGGAAACCGTTTTGACTATCGGCGTCGTCATTTTAATTTGTCCGATTCTCCTGCGGAAATTCGGTAAGCGCAATATGAGTTTGTACGGAATGATTTTCGCGTTAATCGGGCATTTCATTTACACTTTAAATCCTCTTGACTTTAATTGGGTAATTTTTAGCTGTGTCATGCGCGGAATAGGTTTTGCGCCGCTCCGGTCGGTTATTTTCGGCTTTTTGGGCGACGTTGTGGAATATGCGCAGTGGAAATTTCATGTGCGACAAGAAGGTTTGATCTTCAGCGGCGGCTCTGTCGGAACTAAAATCGGTTCCGGCTTAACCAGTGCAGTCATTACAAGTTTGATGTCTTATTCCGGCTATGTCTCTTCCACTTCCGGCAATGCCGTTCAGCCTCAAAGTGCAATTGACATGATCGTAAACATTTATCAATGGGGTCCGATTGTCGTCTGCGCGGTTACGATTATTACTTTGCTTTTCTATAAGCTGGACAAAATTTATCCGCAAATTATGGCGGATCTAAAAGAGCGCGAGGCTCGCGGGGAACTCTAATGCGCGGCGAAAAGCCAAAAATTTTTTGAAACTCTTCGCGTCGGCAGGATGCAACGTCACATTGCCCCGCGGCGAATTGGAAAAACCTCTCCAAAAAAATTTTCAGCTGTCTTTCGAACTCGGCGGACGGCTTTTTTTTTTCGTTCAGGTTAAGTATAATGATTAAAAATTTTCACGGAGGAATTTTAATGAGGATTGTAAACAACAAAAAGGTCGGGCGTGAGGAGATTGAAAAACTTCTTGCGAAGAAATCTTTTGATGAAGTGGAACTTTCGCCCAAAATTCGCGAGGCGAATAAAAAAATTTTCGGCTCCGATTTAAGCGCGATTGAAATTGTCCGCAAAATCGTTTCCGACGTTCGCAAGTTCGGCGACAAAGCCGTTATCGATTATACGAAAAAAATTGACGGCGAAAATGCAATTAGGAATTATGAATTAGGAATTAGGAATGAGGAGATTGAAAGCGCGGAAAATTTTATCGCGCCCGAAGTTCTTGTGTCATTAAAAATTGCGGCAGAAAATATTCGCAGTTTTCATCTGGAACAACTTCCAAAGTCTTGGATAACTTATCGCGGCGAAAATTCTTTGCTCGGTCAAGCGATTATTCCTTTGGACAGAGTCGGCGTTTATGTGCCCGGCGGCACGGCGGCTTATCCTTCAAGCGTTTTGATGAATATTATTCCCGCGAAAGTTGCGGGCGTCCGAGAAATTATCATGTGCACACCTGCGCGGGACGAAAAAGTTAATCCCTACGTTTTGGCGGCGGCGAAGCTCGCGGGCGTCGATAAAATTTTTAAAATCGGCGGCGCACAGGCGATTGCGGCAATGGCTTTCGGCACGGAACAAATTCCACGCGTCAATAAAATTGTCGGTCCCGGAAATATTTTCGTCACGCTCGCCAAAAAAGAAGTCTACGGACATTGCGATATCGATATGCTTGCAGGTCCGAGCGAAATTTTGATTATCGCGGACGAGTTCGCCAATCCCGTTTATGCGGCGGCAGATTTACTCAGTCAAGCCGAGCACGATCCTCTTGCCTGCAGTATTTTAATCACGACGAGCGAAATTCTTGCAGAAAAAATTTCCGCGCAGGTCGAAGAGCAATTAAAAAATCTTCCGCGCAGAGAAATTGCCGAAGCGTCCATAAATCGCAACGGCTTAATTGTCGTCGCCGAAACTTTGGACGAAGCGATTGACTTTGCAAACTTCTCCGCGCCCGAACATCTGGAACTTTTGACGCAAAATCCCTTTGAACTTTTGCCGAAGATAAAAAATGCGGGTGCAATTTTCTTGGGCGCGTATTCGCCGGAACCGCTCGGAGATTATTTGGCGGGAACGAATCACGTTTTGCCGACGGGCGGAACCGCAAAATTTTATTCCGTTCTTAACGTCGAAACTTTTTTGAAAAGAACAAGCTTAATTTCCTACACGCGAAAAGATTTGCTCGGCGCGGCGAACGATATAATTCGCTTGGCGGAGGCGGAGGGCTTGCAAGCTCACGCGGCGGCAATTCGCCTGCGTCAATGATTTTGTCATTTTCAAAGCGACCAAATTTTTCACGCAATGTGTTATAATCGTCTCGAAAAATTTTTGGAGGCGATTTTTTTATGAAACTTCTTCACACGGCTGATTGGCATCTCGGCAAAACTCTCAAGGGGCAAAATCTTCTCGACGACCAAGAATTTATTCTCAAGGAAATTTTTAAAATCATTGACGAAGAAAAACCCGACGCGATTTTGATAGCGGGCGACGTGTATGATCGCGGCGTGCCGCCCGCCGAAGCCGTCAATCTCTTCGACGAGACTTTGAACAAATTAGCCGAGAAAAAAATTCCGACTTTGATAATCGCGGGCAATCACGACAGCACAACTCGTTTGAATTTCGGAAGCAAACTTTTCGAGCGACAAAAAATTTTTATCGCGTCAAAACTTGCCGACGAGCCCGCGCAGGTTGTCCTTGAAGATAAATTCGGCGAAATTTATTTTTCGCTTATTCCTTACTTCGAGCCGGGCGAAATTCGCGCAAAATTTTTCGGCGAAGACTCCGAGCGATTGACTTACAACGCGGCGAATAAATTTTATGTCGATTTGGCAAGGAAAAAAATCCCCGCCGGCAAAAGGAGCGTCGCAATGGCTCATGTTTTCTTGACGGGCGGCGAAGAATCGGAGTCGGAAAGAAAATTTGTCGGCGGCGCGGCTAATGTCGACGCGCAAATTTTCAACGATTATGATTATGTTGCGCTTGGACATCTTCATCGTCCGCAAAAATATTACAGCGGCTCGCCCTTGAAATATTCCTTCGACGAGGCGAATCACAAAAAATCCGTGACGATTGTAAATATTTTCGATAAAGAAGATGATGTCGTTATTAAAAAAATTCCTTTGACGCCGCGCCGGGATGTCCGAGTTGAAACGGGAACTCTTGCCGAGCTTAGAAAAATTCCGCGAACCGAAGATTATATCTGCGCACGACTGACCGAACGGGTTATCAATCCTCAAGACAAACTCGCGAACATTTTCCCGCACTTGTTGAGCGTAGAATTTGATTTGCCGCACGAAAATTTTTCGGACAATGCCCCGAAACAATTTCGCGAAGGCGGCTCTCATCTCGATTATTTCGCAGATTTTTTCAAAGATCAGACGGGCGAGGATTTGAATGAAGAATATCGCGAGGCAATGGGAGAATTTTTGTCGAAAATAGGCAAGGAGGAATAAAATGAGACCGATAAATTTAAAAATGACGGCGTTCGGCGCGTATGTCAAGGAAACTACTCTGGATTTTGAAAAAGGACTCGGCGGCGAGAATTTTTTTCTGATAAACGGCGCGACGGGCTCCGGCAAAACGACAATCCTTGACGCGATTTGTTACGCGCTTTACGGCGAAAGTTCCGGCGGCAGTCGGACGGGCAAAATGATGCGCTCCGAACAGGCTTTGCCGAACGATAAAACCGAAGTTGAATTCACTTTCGCTCTGCGCGGAAAAATTTATAAAGTTAAACGTTCGCCCGCTTACAGTCACCCGAACCTGCGCGGCGGCGTCAAGGAAGAAAAAGCTTCGGCGGAGATTTACGAGAACGGGAATTTTATCAATACCAAAAACGTTACCAAGTATGCAGAAAATCTTTTGGGCTTTGACGCGGATCAATTTCGACAAGTGATTGTGTTGCCACAGGGCGAGTTCAAAAATTTTTTGCTGGCGAAGTCCAAAGATAAACAGGAAGTTTTGAATACGCTGTTCAACGCGGATTTTTTTAAGCGCGTGGAAGAGGAACTCAAATCCAAAGCTGCCGACGCAAAAAACATTTTTGAAAATTTTACTCGCGACAAAGAAAAATTCTTGGCTGAAGCCGAATGCTCCGAAGGAGAATTGCCGACTTTGATAAAAAAATCGGCAGAAGAACTCGACACGACACAAATAAAACTTAAAACTTTGGCAACCGAAGCGGATAAGGCGCAAAAAAATTACGGCGAAGGCGAAACTCTTTACAAGTTGTTCAGAGATTTTGATGTCAAAGCCGAAACATTGGCAAACGCGGAAAAAATTCTTAAGCAACTTTCGGAAGAATTGTCCGTTGCCAAAACCGAATTCGATAAACGCACGGCGGAAGAAACACTTCGCGAAAATTTAAACATTCGGGCGAAAGATTTGGAAAGAAAGAAAGAAGCATTGAGACATCTTGCCGATAAAAGGCGCGAACTTAAAAACGCGGAAGCGGCGGCGGAAAAATCGGAGGCAGAAGTTAAACGACTCAAAAACTTAAAACTGTCTTGTGATAAAACAATGGCTGAAATCAAATCTAAGATTGAAAAAATTTTCGACGCGCCGGCAAAATCGAAAGTCGCCCAACAAAATCTTGAAGAAGCCAAAAAACAGGCAGAACTCTTTACGGAAACAAAAAATCTGCGCGGAAAAGTTTTATCTGCGGAAAAAGAATTGGCGGCGGCGAAAAAATCTCATGAAGATGCGGAAAAAACTCTCTTCGACCTGCGCGAGGCGCAAAAATCGGGCAGAGCGGCACTCTTGGCGGCTGATTTGACGGAAGGCAAGCCGTGCCCCGTGTGCGGCGCAATTCATCATCCTTCGCCCGCAACTTCAACGATAAAAATTCCGACCGACGCGCAGATTAAAGCCGCCGAATCAAATCTTAAAACTCTCGCCGACAAAAAAGCTTCCGCCGAACAAAAATTAAACTCCTTAACAACGGAACTTCGACTTAAGGAAAAAATTTTATCGGACGGAGAAAAATTTTTGTCTGTCGCGCAGGCGCAGGAAATTTTCGACAGAATTTCCGCCGAAGTCAAAGCTCTGGACGAATACAACGCCAGAATTAAAAAGGGCGAAGTAAAAACTGCCGAAACTGAAGAAGCTTTGTCGCAAGCACAGGCGGAGGACAAAAAATTTTCGGGCATTGCGGAAAATCTGCGCGGAATTGTGGCGGAACTTACTCGAACAATTGACAAAAAATACTCCGCCGACCCGAAATTGCTTGACGCGGAAATTTTTTCGACGAATCAAGAGCTTGATAAATTAAAAGCGGCATTTCAAAAGGCGCAGGAGAATTTTAATCGCTTAAGCAAGCGGGCAGCGGCACAAAAAGCAACTGTCGAAGCGGCACAAAAAAATAAAGCCGAGCTCGCCGCGCAGATTGAAGGAAAAATTTTGCCCGACATGAATTTGCTTGAAAAAATTCGCAACGAAACACGCACGGCGCATTTTTCGGCGATTGAGGCTAAAACAAAATTGTCCGAAAAAATCGAACGGCTTAAAGATATTGGCAAAAAAATTTCTGCGATAAATGACGATTTAAATCGTGCCGAGAAAAATTTTTTGATGTGGAAAACTCTCAGCGAAATTGCCAACGGGCATTGCGGCTCCAAAATTTCTTTCCAACGATATTATCTCTCGACAATGTTTAAAGAAATAATTTTGGAGGCGAATAACCGCTTGGAAAAGATGAGCGGCGGGCGTTATCGTTTTCAAACAAAAGTTGAGACGGATCGCAGATATTCCGGCGGCTTGGATTTGGAAATTGCGGATGATTACACCGGTACGGCGCGTCCCGTCGAGACTTTAAGCGGCGGAGAAAGTTTTTTGGCGTCGTTGTCGCTTGCGCTCGGACTTGCGGCGGTTGTTCAAAACAATTCGGGCGGCATTAAACTCGACACAATTTTTATCGACGAAGGCTTTGGCACATTGGACAGCGAAACTTTAGATTTTGCAATGAAAACGCTGATTGACTTGCAAAGCGGCGGGCGACTCGTCGGGATAATTTCTCACGTTGAGGAGTTGAAAAATCAACTGCCCGTTCGTATCGAAGTCAAGAAAAATAAAACGGGCTCGACCGCCGAATTTCACTCTTGAAAAAATTTTTATAAGCAAAAAAAATTTC
Organism: uncultured Selenomonadales bacterium; assembly: GCA_937877655.1. Classification (GTDB taxonomy): domain Bacteria; phylum Bacillota; class Negativicutes; order Selenomonadales; family Selenomonadaceae; genus Quinella. The sequence continues at coordinate 8,323 of CALFJC010000108.1, read as the reverse complement.
CCCCTCCAAAATCGGATGGGGATTTTTTAATATGTACGAACATTTTCATTGCCTAGCAAAAGTTTTAATTCCTCTCGCAGAGAAAAACTGTCGGAAATTTTTGCGCCGATTTTTTTCCAGACGCCGCGCCTGTTTAAAAAAATTTTACTGTCGCCCGCGTTTTCGGCAAAAATTTTTTTCAGCTTGTCAAACGTCTCCGAATTTTCAATCTGCGCGGGTATCGTCAGCCAAAAGTCGGGAACATAATCTTCAGCCCGAATAATTTTTTCTGCCAAAATTTGATTCGTATCACTGTTGCTGTCGCCGCGCCCTTCGACAACAACAATTTCATCAAGCAACGCGACGTTCAAAGTCCGATAAAAAACGTTCGGAAAAACTGTAACGTCAATCACGCCGTCGAAATCTTCAAGCTTGAGATAAGCCATTGTGTCGCCGCGTTTTGTCGTGATTCTTCGCGCCTCCGTGATAACGCCGCCGACTTTCACGCGCTTATTTAAAAATTTCCCGTCGTTAATCGCCGTGCTCGAAGTCAAATCGGAAAGTTTGTCGCGAAAATCTTCAAGGGGATGTCCCGAAAGATAAAAACCGAGCGTCTCCTTTTCCCAAGCAAGAATTTCTTTTTTGGAACATTCGACGGCAGAAATTTTTTCAACGGGTGCAATGAATTCTTCTTCGCCGAAAAGATTTATCGCTCCGCTTTGCCGCTCCCTGCGCATTTGCGAACCCGCCGCCATTGCCGAATCAAGCATTTCAAGCAAAGTCGCCCGCCGATTGTCCAAACCGTCAAATGCTCCGCTCTTTATCAAATTTTCCAGCCCGCGCCGCGTGAAATTTTTTAAATCCACGCGCCCGCAAAAATTTGTCAGCGATTTAAAAACTCCGCCCTGTTCCCGCTCGTAAATGATATTTTCCGTCGCCGCCTCGCCAATCGTCTTTATCGCCGACAAGCCGAAACGAATCGCGCCTTTGTCAATCGTGAAATGCGCCGCGCTCAAATTTATGTCGGGTGCCAAAACTTTTATTTTCATTCGCCGCGCAAGTTCTATGTAAGCCGTGATTTTGTCAACGTCCTGCGTGCCCGACATCATCGCCGCCATAAATTCCGCGGGATAATGCGCCTTCAGATAAGCCGTCTGCCACGCCAAAAGTCCGTAAGCCGCCGAGTGCGATTTATTAAAGCCGTAATCCGCAAAGTGCGTCAGCAGTTCAAAAATTTTTTCTGCCAAAATTTTTTCGACGCCGTTTGATTCGCAGCCCTGCAAAAAATTTTCTTTCTGCGCCAACAAAATTTCTGCCTTCTTTTTGCCCATTGCCCGCCGCAAAATGTCTGCTTGCCCCAATGTAAAGCCTGCCAATGTTTGAACGATTTGCATTACCTGTTCCTGATACAAAATCACGCCGAAAGTTTCTTTCAAAATCGGCTCAAGTTTCGGGTGAAGATAATTCGTGATTTTTTTTCCGTGTCTGCCCGCGATAAAATCTTCAACCATGCCGGAGCCCAAAGGTCCCGGTCGATACAACGCGACTGTCGGAATTAAATCTTCAAAACCTTCCGGTTGCAATTCTTTAACCAACGCCGTCATTCCCGCCGATTCCATTTGAAAAATCGCGCCCGTGTCGCCCGCCGATAACATTTTTGCTGTCTTTTCGTCACGCAAAGGAATTTTTGACAAATTAATTTCGACGCCGCGTGATTTTTTTATGTCGGACAATGTCTCCGCAATTATCGTCAACGTCCGCAAGCCGAGAAAATCCATTTTCAAAAGTCCGAGCTCTTCGATTTTGTCTTTGTCGTATTGCGTGACGAGCACCCCGTTTGAAAGTTGTAGCGGAACAATTTCATCGAGCGGCAATTTTGAAATGACGACGCCCGCCGCGTGAACCGATAAATGGCGCGGGAGCCCTTCCAATTTTTTTGCAAAGTCCAAAATTTTTTTTGAGTCGGGATTGTTTTCGTATTCGCCGCGCAGATCTTTGGATTTCTTCAGCGCGTCGTCGAGAGAAATATTTAAAACGTTCGGGATCATTTTGACGAGCCGCGAGCCTTCGGAATAAGGAAGATTCAAAACTCTTACAACGTCACGAATAGCCGCCTTCGCCTGTAACGTCCCGAAAGTTGCGATTTGCGAAACATGATCCGTGCCGTAACGATTGCGGACGTATTCAATAACTTCATCGCGGCGAATGTAACAAAGATCAACGTCAATATCGGGGAGCGTGACGCGTTCGGGATTCAAAAATCTTTCAAAGAGCAAATTGTATTTCAGCGGGTCGAGCTCCGTAATTTCCAAAACATAGGCGACAAGACTGCCAGCCGCCGAGCCGCGTCCCGGTCCGACGGGAATTTTTTTTTGCCGCGCAAAATTTATGAAGTCCCAAACGATCAAAAAATAGCCGTCATAACCCATGTCGTGAATAATTTTCAGTTCATAATCGAGCCGCGCTTTTATTTCGTCCGTCAAAATTTCGTAGCGGGCGGAAATTTTTTTATAACAGAGTTCGCGCAGATAATCGGCGGCTTCGGAATAATTTTCGGGCAGAGGAAATTCGGGCATTTGAAATTTTCCAAACTCAATTTCGACGTTGCAACGGGCAGCGATTTTCAAAGTGTTGTCGCAAGCTTCGGGCGTGTCGGAAAAAAGTTCTCGCATCTGCGCGGCGGATTTCAGATAATAATCGTCGGAAGAAAATTTCAAGCGGTTTTCGTCATGCAGAGTTTTATTTGTCTGAATGCACAGCAACAAATCATGAAACTCGCTGTCTTCGCGGCGGACGTAATGCGAATCGTTGGTTGCGACAAGCGGAATATTTAATTCGGCAGAAAAAATTTTCAGCGCGTCACGAACTTTTTTTTCGGAATCGAGCCCGTGATTTTGTATTTCCAAAAAAAAATTCTCGCGCCCGAAAATTTCAACGTACTCTTGAATAAGTTTTTCGGCGTGAGAAAAATTGTTTTGAAGAATTGCGCGGGGAATTTCTCCGGCAACGCACGCGCTCAAGGCAATAAGTCCTTCGTGATATTTGCGCAAAATTTCCTTGTCGACACGCGGACGATAATAAAAACCTTCGGTGCCCGCCAGAGTCGCCAGCTTTATCAAATTTTTGTAACCCGTATTGTTTTCGGCAAGCAAAATCAGATGAAAATATTTTACGCCGTCAATTTCTTCTCTGTCCAAACGAGATTCGGGCGCGACATAAACTTCACAGCCGATAATCGGTTTGATGCCGCGTTTTTTCGCCGCCTTGTAAAAATCGATGACGCCGTACATTGTGCCGTGATCCGTTATTGCAAGGGAAGTCATGCCGAAATTTTTTGCGGCGTCGAGGAGATCGTTAATGCGAGCCGCGCCGTCGAGTAAGCTGTATTCTGTGTGAACATGCAAATGCACAAAATTTTTTTCGTCCATGAAAATCCCTCCGAAAATTTTTTGGTGATTATATCAAAGCCGCGCAGGTTCTTCAATAAAAATTGCGGAGGAAATTTTTTTGTGCTTTTTGAAATTACCTGTTATAATCATGAAAAAATTTTTAGGAGTGTTCGACAGATGATGAGGATTCTGCTCGCCGAAGACGACAGCCGTCTCGGCAAATTGATTGAGTACATGCTTCAGCAAAATAAATTTAACGTCGAGTGGATAACCAACGGCGGGGACATTTTTGAATACGCAATGTACTCCGAGTACGATATTTTGATTTTGGATTGGATGATGCCGAATGTTTCGGGTATCGACGCTTGCCGACAACTGCGCGAGGCAGGTTACGAAAGAGCAATTATCATGTTGACGGCAAAAGATACCGTTGAGGATCGAGTTATGGGTCTTGACGCCGGCGCGGATGATTATTTGGTTAAGCCGTTTGAGTTTGATGAACTTTTGGCTCGTCTTCGCGCACTCGGCAGACGTTCCACGCAAAAAATTCAGCAGGAAGTTATTGAAATCGGCGAGTTCACTCTCAACCGCACAACAAAAATTTTAATGCGCAAAGATCAAGTGATTCAGCTCTCGCCGCGTGAGTTTCAAATCTTCGACTTGCTTGCACAAAATCTCGGCGTCGTCGTGCCCCGCGACATTATTTTGGACAGAATTTGGGGACTTGAACGCGACATCACTTCCAACAACATCGATTCTTACATGAAGATTTTGCGCAAAAAACTTATGGACGTTGACGGCAACATTGCGATTAAAACCGTGCGCGGTATCGGCTATCGTCTTGAAGCTTGAAAAGCAATTTGGAATGAGGAATTAAGAATTGGAAATGTTCGGGCGCAGTCGCCGCCAACTTGCTTTTGCCTACGCGCTGATTATGAGCCTTTTTCTGGTGTTGATTATTTCCGTCGTTCATATGGCTATGAATTGGTCAATGTTCTCCGAGCAGGCGCAGGAACTTTCCGACGCCGCCAACGGTGTCGCCGAGACTCAAATTTTTTACCTTAAAAATCCGAATGCCGCCGTCGATGAAAATCGCTACTACAAAAGCGTCAACGACAGATTATTTTTCTACATTTTCAGCGAGAATAAACAGCTTTTGCGTTTTGATCGGGCGTCTTTTCGTTTGGAAACTTTTGTTCTCGACGTTATCGAAAGTTGGAGCATTGTGGAAGGCGAAGTCGAAGTTTTTCAGCACACCAACGAAACCGGGCAACTTTCAACCGTAATGATGACTTCAAAAAAAATTATCGCGGGAAATACTGTTCAGACGCTTTATATCGGAAAAGATGTCACTGCGCTTTATTCGGGCTTGAGAAAAGCCACTTATGCGCAAGTTGTTTTGGGTTTCGTTGCGCTGTTAATCGCCTCTGCCGGCGGCTACTACATGGCGGGCAGAGCGATTATTCCGCTGAAAGAAGCTTACGACAAACAAAAACAATTCGCGGCGGATGCTTCTCACGAATTGCGGACGCCGCTTGCGGTTTTGATGTCTTCGGCGGAACTTTTATTGGCGGATCCTTCGATACAAAATCCTTTTCTGCGACAAGTGCTTGAAGATGTCAAAAGCGAAGTCAAAAAAATGACAAACCTTGTCAGCGATTTGTTGATGGTGGCTCGCAGTGACAACAACGCTTTGAAAGTTAAAATTCAGCGGCTGGACTTGGCGGAGATATTAAAGCAAGTTGTCCGAACAATGATTCCGCTTGCCGAGAAAAAAAATATCCGACTCATGGGCGAACATTTCAACAAGGTTATGATAAATGCCGACGAGCAGAAAATTAAACAGCTGGCGATAATTTTGGTTGACAACGCGATAAAGTACACGCCCGAAGGCGGCGCAGTGCTTGTCGAGATTGATGATTCGGACGGAAAACGCGCAATTTTTTCTGTCATAGATAACGGAATAGGAATTGCGCCCGAAGATTTGGGTAAAGTTTTTGACAGGTTTTATCGTGTCGACAAAGCGCGGTCGCGAGAAATGGGCGGCAACGGGCTTGGTTTGGCGATTGCCTACGAAATTGTAAAAATTCATGACGGAAACATTTTTGTCGAGTCAAAGCTCGGCGAAGGTACAAAGTTCACGGTCGAGCTGAAAGTTAATCTTAAAAAATAAAAATCCCCAATCGCGGGGATTTTTTTGGAGGATTTTGAAATGAAAATAATTGTAGCGATTGACAGCTTGAAAGGATCGTTGACGAGTTTGGAGGCGGGCGCGGCGGCTCGCGAAGGAATTTTAAAAATTTTGCCGTCCGCGCAGATTAAAGTTTTTCCGTTGGCTGACGGCGGCAAGAAATTTGTTGGTTGAATAAAATTAATTTCAAAAAATAATTCGTCCCGAGCACGATTTTTTTGGAGGTTTTTTGAATGAAAATTATCGTGGCGATAGACAGCTTAAAAGGATCATTGACAAGTTTGGAAGCGGGCGCGGCGGCTCGCGAAGGAATTTTAAAAATTCTGCCGACCGCGCAGATTAAAGTTTTTCCTTTGGCTGACGGCGGCGAGGGAACTTGTCGGGCGATAATTGCGGGGCTCGGCGGAAAATTAAAATCGGTCGAAGTTACAGATCCGCTCGGCGGAAAAATTTCTGCGGAGTTCGGCGAAGTTTTGGAAAAAAAATTGGCGGTTATCGAAATGGCAAATGCGGCGGGGCTTCCGCTTGTCCCCGAAGATAAACGCAACCCGCTCAACACCACAACTTACGGCGTCGGCGAAATTATAAAAATTGCGATTGCGGACGGTTGCCGTGATTTTGTTATCGGTATCGGCGGCTCGGCGACAAATGATTGCGGGCTTGGCATGCTCACTGCGCTTGGTTTTAAATTTGACGGCGGGATTTTCGGACGCGACTTGGAAAAAATTTCTTCGATTGACGATTCAAATGTTTTGCCCGAATTGCGCGAGTGCAAATTCAGAATTGCTTGCGACGTGACAAATCCTTTGACGGGCGAAAACGGTTGCTCGGCGGTTTATGCTCCGCAGAAAGGCGCGACGCCCGAAATTGTTCGGAAAATGGACGCTTGGATAAAAAATTTCGGTGAACTCGGCGCGAAGTTTTTAAAGCTCGAAAAAAAATCTGTTCCCGGCGACGGCGCGGCGGGCGGTTTGGGCTTTGCATTCAGAGCATTTCTAAATGCTGAACTCTTGCCCGGCGTCGAACTGGTTTTGGACGCTTTGAACATTGCGGAAGATTTAAAAACTGCCGACGTTTTGATAACGGGCGAAGGGAAATTGGACTTTCAAACCGCGCAGGGAAAAGCTCCGTCAGGCGTTGCGAAATTGGCGAAGAAACTCAACCCGAAAATTTTAACAATCGGGCTCGGCGGAAGTGTCGCTGATATTTCGGAAGACGCGGGACTTGACGCGGCATTTTCTATTTTGCGGTCGCCGATGACTTTGCAGGAAGCCATGAAAAAATCTGTCGCCGAAAAAAATATCGCCGAAACTTCCGCGCAGATTATCAAACTACTCAAAATATCTCGATGAAAATTTTTTTGACGGTTGATGTTTAATAAAATGCCCCTCCGCTTTTGGAAGGGCAATTTTTTCGTGTTATAATCCTCAAAAAAGAATGTTGGTGATGAATTATGTTCGTTAAAATTATTTTGAGTGCCGTTTTAACCTGCGCGAGCTCGTTTTGGATTGATAAATTGTATCTGAATTGCTCCGAATTAACTTTCCCGAACGAAATTTTAAGCCGCTCGCGTTTTCGTAAATGGATTTTATTCGTTTCACTCGCCGTTTTATTCAATCTCACAAATAATTTTTGGTTAATGGCGGCATTTTTTTTGCTGATTTTGATGTCAATCACGGATTTTGAACAATATATGCTCTTCGACGCAATGACTTTGCCGCTTGCCGTTATCGGAGCCGTCTTTTCTTATCAAAACTCGGTTTTACAGGAAAATTTTTTGGCGGCGATAATCGGCGGCGGAATTTTTTTATTGCTCTCGATAATTTCCAAAGGAGCACTCGGCGGCGGCGATATAAAATTAATTTTCGCGCTCGGTTTGTGGTTTGGCGCGGAAAATTTGTTAAACGTTGTTTTGTTCGGAACGATTTTCGGCGGACTCGCGGCGATTTTAATGATTTTAGCCAAGCAAAAAGACCGCAAATCTTTTTTTGCTTACGGACCTTATTTCGCACTCACGGCAATTTATTTTTTGCTTGCAAAATGATTTTTGCCGATTCATCGCTTCAAAACTGTTACACGTTGCGAAAAAATTTTTCGGCTGATAGAATGGAAAAAAATTTTGGAGGAGATTTCATGAAGAGAGTTTACAATTTCAATCCCGGTCCCGCGACTTTGCCGCTCGAAGTTTTGCAGGAGGCGCAAGCCGAATTTTTGAACTTCGACAATTCGGGCATGTCGATTATCGAAATAAGTCATCGTTCAAAGCCTTACGAAAAAGTTCACAACCAAGCGAAGGCTGATATTTTGGAGCTTATGGGGCTCGGCGACGATTACGAAGTTCTTTTTATTCAAGGCGGCGCGTCGTTGCAATTTGCCATGATTCCCTTGAACTTCGCCACGAAAAAAAATCCCGGCGCGTATGTTTTAAGCGGAACTTTTTCAAGCAACGCTTACAAAGAAGCAAATATTTTGGGCGTCGGAGAAATTGCCGCCTCGACTAAAGAAGAAAATTTCCGCCGCGTCCCGCGCCAAGACGAATTGAAAATAAATCCGAACGCCGCTTATCTCCACATTTGCTACAACAATACAATTTACGGCACCGAATTTCATTACGTCCCCGAAACGGGAAATGTTCCGCTTTTCGCCGATATGTCCAGCGATATGTTGAGCCGCCCCGTCGACTTCAAAAAATTTTCGCTGATTTATGCGGGCGTTCAAAAAAATCTCGGACCTGCAGGCGTCGTGATTGTCGTTGCGCGGAAAA
>CALFJC010000107.1 GCA_937877655.1 uncultured Selenomonadales bacterium | reverse complement strand
TTTTCGGCGGGGGAAATAAAATGATTCGGGGCTTTGAAATTCTTGACGGTTACGACGGGATAAAACTTCCGACAAGAAAAACCGCCTTCAGCGCAGGTTACGACTTGCAGGCGGCAGAAAATATTTTCGTTACGGAGAAAAAAATTTCGCTTGTGCCGACGGACTCGGAACCTTTTTCTGTGTAAAAATTTTCGGCGGGGGAAATAAAATGATTCGGGGCTTTGAAATTCTTGACGGTTACGACGGGATAAAACTTCCGACAAGAAAAACCGCCTTCAGCGCAGGTTACGACTTGCAGGCGGCAGAAAATATTTTCGTTACGGAGAAAAAAATTTCGCTTGTGCCGACGGGGCTTAAAGCTTTTTTTCCTGCCGATGAAGTTTTGCTGATTTATTTGCGGTCGAGCCTTGCCGTCAAGCACAATTTGTTTTTGGCGAACGGCGCAGGCGTGATTGACGCCGATTATCGAGATCATATTATTTTGCCCGTTATGAGTTTCGGCGGCGAGTTTGAAATTAAAAAGGGAATGAGAATCGCGCAGGGCATTTTCCAAAAATATTTTACGATTGACGGCGACAAAATCGGAGTCGGAGAAGTTCGGCGCGGTCGTTTCGGATCTACGGGAGATTTTTAAATGGCAATAAAAAGTTCAAAAACGGATGTTATTATTCATGCTTGCCTTGCGTTGGAGGCGGAAAGCGTCGACGCGGCAAAAAAAATTATCGGCACGAGTTTTCCTTTTTCGCAATATGTCGAGAAAGCTCGTTTCTCTGAAGCAATTCAGGTGAGAATTTTTCGGCGCGACGGTTTTGTTGACAGATATTCGGGGCAGAGAGTTTTTCTGCCGGCTGTTCTTAACATTCTGTCCGATTTAATGCCGGAAGAATTTCCTTATCAAAAAAATTGGAAGTACAGCGAAACGCATCAAGCATATTCGATTTTTTGTGCGAACATCGATAAAGTTGTTCCCTTCGCTTCTTCAACGGACGAAAAAAATTTTGTGACAACTTCCTATTCAAACAAATCTGCGAAGGCGAACGCACTTCTTAAGGACATTGGTTGGCGGCTCTTGTCTCTTGAAGAAATTGCCAATGAGCGTTGGGACGGCATGACGGGTTGGTTTATAAATTATGTTCAGGAGCACAAAAATTTTCTTGACGACAGCACAATTTCCAAATGGTACAGGGCAGTTCAAAATTAGCAGGCTTATGAGGATTTGGAATGGATTTATTCAGCAGTATCAATGACGACAAAAAATATCAACCGCTTGCCGAGAGGATGCGTCCGCAAACTTTATCGGACTTCGCGGGACAAGAAAAAATTTTACGCGGCGTTCTTGGAAAAATGATCTCCGAAGGGCAAACGCCGTCTTTAATTTTTTTCGGCGCACCCGGCACGGGCAAAACGACGCTTGCAAAAATTATCGCGAACACGACCAAAAGTAATTTCGTCAAAGTCAACGCGGCATTATCGGGAATTGGCGAACTGCGCGGGATTGTCAAAGAGGCGGAGGATCAGCGGAAATTTTATCGCAAGCAGACGATTTTATTTATCGATGAAATTCACCGTTTCAATAAAAGTCAGCAAGATTTTCTTTTGCCTTACGTCGAGGACGGACGAATAATTTTAATCGGCGCGACGACGGAAAATCCTTTCTTTGAAGTCAACGCCGCACTTTTAAGCCGCGTGAAAATCGTTCGCCTTGAAAAACTTTCTGCCACCGACATTAAAAAAATTTTACTCCGCGCAGTTGAATCGGAAAAATTTTCTGCAGAAGAGCGGGCGTTGGAAATTATCGCGGACTTTGCGGACGGAGATGCGCGAATGGCTTTGAATCTTTTGGAGCAGGCATCTTTCAATGAAAAAATTTCCGTTGAGACTTTGGCTGAAATTTTGGGCGAAAAAATTCGACGTTACGACAAAAAGGGCGACAATCACTTTGATACGGCGAGCGCGTTCATAAAAAGTATGCGCGGCTCGGACGCGGACGCGGCGATTTATTATTTGGCGAAAATGATTGACGGCGGCGAAGATTTAAATTTCATTGCGCGGCGGATTGTCATCTGCGCGGCGGAAGATGTCGGCAATGCCGATCCTCAAGCTTTGATTTTGGCGAACGCGGCGGCACAGGCGACGCAATTTGTCGGCTTGCCCGAAGCGCGAATAATTTTGGCGCAAGCCGTCACGTACATTGCGGGGGCTCCAAAGTCCAACGCGGCTTATCTTGCGATTGACAAAGCCCTTGCCGACATAAAAAATTCTTCCGCCGAAGTTCCCAAGCATTTGCGCGACACACATTACAAGGGCGCGAAAACTTTCGGGCACGGCGTCGGTTACAAATATCCACATGACTTTGAAAATCATTTTGTCAAACAACAATATCTGCCCGATGAAAAAATTTCTGCGCGATATTACGAGCCGACCGAGCAGGGCGCGGAAATTCAAATTAAAAATCGGCTTGAAAATTTTTGGCGAAAATAAAAATCCCGTTCGGAAATCGGACGGGATAATTTTTTTTGTGTTGTATCGAAGTTTCATTCATTTTTTTAAAAAGGTTGCTGATGAAACTGCTAAGGCAAAAATTTTCCCGACAAAGGAACGGCGAAAGAAAATTAAAAAGCGATCGGCGATTAACCGACCGCTTTATTTTTTGCAATGTCTCAAATATTTTCTTTGGCAATGGCGACGAGTTTTTCAAAAGCCGCCGCGTCATTGACGGCAAGTTCCGCCATCATTTTTCTGTCTACGGCGACGCCCGCCTTAGTCAAGCCGCAAATCAATTTGCTGTAAGAAATTCCGTTAATGCGAGCCGCCGCGTTGATTCTGGCAATCCACAGGCGACGGAATTCGCGCTTTTTGACTCGACGATCTCTGTGCGCGTATTGTCCCGCCTTCATTACGGATTCATTTGCTTTTTTGAATTGTTTACTCCTCGCGCCGCGATAACCTTTTGCGAGCTTGAGGATTTTTTTATGGCGTCTGTGAGCCGTGACGCCGCCCTTTACTCTTGGCAAAATAATCTCCTCCGATCTATTAATTAGGAATTATTAATGAGGAATTAGGAATGAAAAGTTCTCCAAAATTCCTAATTCTTAATTCCTAATTCCTAATTGCTGTATGGGAGCATTCTCTTTACGCGAGCACGATCTGCCGCCGAAGCAAGCGTTGCCTTACGGAGATTTCTCTTGCGTTTGCGGGTTTTCTTTTCCAAAATATGACTTTTGTAAGCTTTATTGCGTTTGAATTCGCCGCTGCCGGTCACGTGAAAGCGTTTAGCTGCTGCTCGATGCGTCTTGATTTTGGGCACTGCCGTCCCCTCCTTTTGTATTTGTCTTCTTGGTCTTTTGCGCCTTTTGTGCCTTAGGAGAGAGAATCATTGTCATATTTTTGCCCTCAAGTTTGGCGGCGCGCTCGACTGTCACGACCTCTTCCAGAGCTTTGGCGAGTCTGCCCAAAACTTCACTGCCCAATTCGGGATGAGAGAGCTCGCGCCCGCGAAACATTATCGTTACCTTGACTTTGTTTCCCTCTTCGATAAAGCGTTGCGCATTTTTGAGCTTGACTTCAAAATCATGTTGCTCGATATTCGGACGGAGTTTTACCTCTTTAATCGTGATGATTTTTTGCTTTTTGCGGACTTCCTTTTCGCGTTTTTGCTGTTCATAACGATATTTGCCGAAATCCATAATGCGGCAAACAGGCGGTCTGGCTTTGGGCGCGACCTCGACTAAATCAAGATGTTTGTCTTCGGCAAGTTTAAGCGCGTCTCTGGTGAGCATGACGCCGAGTTGTTCGCCGTTCGCATCGGTAACCCGCACTTCGCGAATACGAATCTCCTCATTGATCCTCAAAGTTTCCCTACTAATTGAAATACACCTCCTGCGGCGCGTCAGAAAAAAATTAAAGGCGACTGTTAAGCCGCCACGATTCCCACCAAAAAAATTTCTTGCAACCGCGTCAACTCATTCAAGGTCAACGGGTGAGAAGCGCAGGCTCCTGCTTAACGCGCCAAAGTGTATCACAGCAACCTAATTTCTGTCAAGATTTTCTCTTCCATATTCGATTGACGAACAAGCAACAAATTTTTAGGGGCTATTGGCAAACTCGGACAGTGACGGTTATTTTTACAATCGAAAAAATTCCTCGTCACATTCCGGTTTTGATTTTACAAACAACCATTAGTCATAATAGCAAAAAAAAATTCCCGCCGAGTTTTCGACAGGGAAAATTTCTTCATTCCTAATTCCTAATTCCTAATTCCTAATTATTTCCGTGCGGGAGCCACTCGATTTGAATTTTAATTTCCTCGCCCGCTTTGATGGCGGTATTGTAGGAATAAAATTTCTCAAGCCATGCGGGAGTTATCTCGTCGAAAATAATTTCCTCGTCCACAATTAATTTCGTGTAGTTTATCCAGTAAGGAATGCGTTTCGTTTTGTCTTCGGGCGTGCGAACGTCCAAGCCGCGAAGTTTCAAATTAATTTTTCCGTCGACCGAGCCTTTGACTGTGAATTCCAACTTGCCGACATAAGATTGAATCTGATAGCCGATGCCGTTTTTTTGAAGCCAAGCGGGTTTTTTTATGTCGGCTTTGTTATCGGAGACGCTGATGATTTGAAAATCGCCCTTTTGTTTCGTCACAAGCTGAATATCGGCGCGGGCTGTAAAATAATCTTTGAATTTGCCGATTAACTCAAGGTCGTTGTTGTGAAGTTTCTTTTCGTTGTCAAGAGCAGTGCGCAACTCGGAAATCAAAACTTCAGACTCACGGAGCTTCTCGGAATTATTTTCTTGAATTTTTTGCGGCTCTTGAGGCGGCACAACTTTTGCCGAAAGATCAGCTCTGTCGTCCCTGTGCGGAAGCCACTCGACTTGAAATTTAACTTCCTCGTCCGCTTTTATGTTCATGACATGTTTGTAAGCCTTATTGTGCCAAGCGGGAGTGGTTTTGCCGAAAATAACGTTGTCGTCTACGGTAAACCTTGTGTAGTCGATCCAATAGGGTATGCGCTTGGTTTTGTCATTTGGATCGACGACCAAAAGTCCTCTGAAAAACAATTTTATTTGCCCGTCGACAGCAGATTTTGCAATGAATTCCACTTTTCCGGCGTAAGATTCAATCACGTAACCTTCGCCTTCCTTTTGTAACCAAGCGGGTTTCGTGACATTTGCTTTTTCATCGGAGACATAAACAATTTCAAAATCGTCGTTGTCTGACTTGGGCGTCCGCAAAATATCTATTCGGGCGGTAACATACGGTTTCAGTCTGCGGAAAAGTTGTCGGTCAAGGAGTTCTTTACGTTTTTCCTCTATTATGTTGAAAAAGAACGGTGCCGCCCCGTTAAACGTATCGTCCTCAAATTTGTTGGAAAAAATTTCGTAAACGTCGCGGTTGCCGAGATTTTCCAATACTCTGGCGAGACGATCCATATACCATTTAACGTGCACTTCGGCGATTTTCTGACAATAAATGGGATTTTCTCTTAAAAATTCAACTCCGACTTGAAGAGCATTCAATCCCTTCAAAAAAGCAACCGCCCCCGAAACCCACCTGCACGTTTGCTCCGCCGGTGTAAGTATCGTTCGTACAACGGAAGTGGTATTGTATGCTCTGTAGAAATAAACCGCAATCGGGAGGCGTAAAAATCTTTTTACATGAGCATAAACATTAATGCACCATATGACATCGCCGCTTGAAACCAAATTAAGAAAGGTAATATTGTTCTTGAGCAAAAAATCTCGTCTAACAAATTTTGACCAACAAGCATGAAAATTGCCTTCGCCCTCGTCGAGTTGGAAAAACTGTTGAAAGAGTTCGTGAGGATTATTTTCTATAAGAATCAGCCTGTCTTCAATGCCGCTTTTAAACCATTTCCTGCCCAAGCCGTCCCTGTGTCTGGCAATTTTATTTATGCCGTTCACGTCGTAGAAAGCACTGGTATAAACAACTTCAACATCGTATTCTTTTGCCGCATTATACAAAGTTTCCAAAGCCGAAGCCAAAAGAAAATCGTCGCTGTCCAAAAAGAAAACGTATTCACCGTTCGCGAGTTTGAACCCCAAATTTCGCGGGACGTAACCGCCGCCGCCCGAATTTTCTTCGGTCTGCGTCAGTTTAAGTCGTCCGTCAAATTTATCCACGTAACTTTTAACGACTGCAACGCTTTTATCGGTTGAGCAATCGTCAACCACAATGACTTCAAAATCTTGGAATGTCTGAATCAAGAGACTGTCAAGGCACTCGCCTATGTATTTCTCGTTGTTGTAAAGCGGAATAACGACTGAAATTGCGGGAATGTGATTGATTTTCTCGCTCAAGCCAAGAAATGCTTCTTCAAGCTCGGCAATGCGCTGTTTATATTCCTCGACGCCGCTGAATGCATTTTCTTCCAACATTTTGTTTTGTCTGCAGATATAGGTCGTGAGAGCGGGAATTACAACATCATAGTCGCCGAAAAATTCTCCGAGTCCGTCTTTTATTGCCTCGTAAATTTCAGTTTCAGAAAGTTGTCGTGTCGAATCAAAAATCCAATCGAATCTCACATTCAAAAATTTTTCCAAAATGGCGTGACGGCAATCGGGATTCTCTTGAAAAAATTCGCTCGTACTCATAAATTTATCGAGAGTCTTCAGCCCCAACAGAGCCGGTTTCATCCAGAAATTAATTTTAACTTTCGGCGGCTTTTGTATTCTTGTAATCGAGTCGGGAGCGGAACGGAAGATATAAAGCGCGTCGGGAATGCGCAAAAATCTTTTCGCATGAATCACCAAGCCTTGCGTCCAAATGTTGTCGTCGCTTACCCGCAATACGGGATAAAGAATTTCATGGTCTATCAAAAATTGACGTCTGACCAATTTAAGCCAAGGTGTTGGACCGTATCTTTTATCAAGTATTCCCTGAAATCTTTCGCGCATGTCTTCCGTCTCAAGTGTCGGCTCTTCAACCGGCTCGCCTTCCTGAAACGTTCTAAGACGACGATTTTTGCCGAGAGCATCCGAGCTGTAATATCTGTCGCAATAGACAACGTCGGCGTCAAATTTCTTGGCAAGGGTATACATCTGCTCCAGCGCGTTCTCCACAAACATGTCGTCGGCGTCCATGAAGAAAACGTATTCACCGCCGGACAGCGGAAGCCCCATGTTTCGCGGGACGGCTGCCGTACCTGAATTTTCTTCCGTGTGATAAAGTCTCAAGCGACCGCCAAATTTCGGGATATAACTTTCAACAATCTCGCAACCTAAATCAGTGGAGCAATCGTCAACCACGATAACTTCAAAGTTTTGAAGCGTCTGCTCAAGAATGGTATCGAGCTCTTCGGCTATATACTTCCCGGCGTTGTACATGGGAATGATAACCGAGACCGCAGGTGAAGTAGACTGGGGGGGGGGGTAAATAAAATCGGATGTCCTTCAAAATTGTCTGTCATTAGATCAATCCTCCTTAAAATTGTTTGGTGTAATCAATCTTGCCGCCGAGATTATCACAAGCCGACAAATTCTGTCAAGGAAACAATCTTGCAAGTGTGTATATTTAATGTTAAAATCGCAAAAAGTTTTTTGAACGGAGGCTTTGAAATGACCGGCAGTGAAAACGGTTACGCGGGCGCATTGTTTCTTGCACTGATAAGTTTGGGTGCGGTTTTGAAAATAGATGATATTATGATTGGCGGAGCAGTCGGCGCGGTCGGAGCACTTTTGGCGGCGATAAGTTTAAGGCATGCTCTGAATCAATCCGCGCAGGCGGCTGAAGAAGATCATCAACGAATGGAAGTTCAGTTCCAACAGCTCCGAACAAAAGTTATCGAAAGTTCTTCCGCGAGTATCACAGCTTCAGAGTCTCTCAACGAAGTTACGCGGCTCCTTCAAGAAAATTTGAAACTCATGAACGACAGGCAAACCGAGTTGGACAATCTGACGCAGATAGCAAAAAATGTTGAGTCGATTAATTTGGCTCTTGCCGGGCTCGAAGAAAATTCTTTTGCCGTCAACACCGAACTTGAAAAAATTTTTGTCGCCATCCAATCGCAGGAAAAATCTCCCGCCGCCGAAGATTTCAAAAAGCTGATAGAAATTGAGGAGACCAATAAAGAAAATCTCCTTACCGGCTTGAAAATTTTACATGCCGTTGCGCAAATGATGCGGAATTCTTCTTACACACAGGAACTTGAAAAAATTAATTCGACGCTCGAAAATCTCGGAATACTCGGCGATAATTTTTCAAAAAATTTTGTTGCGGCATTTGAAAATCTCAACGCAAAAGGCGACGCGCTTGACGAATTGAAAATTTCGGGCGAAGTTGCCAACAAAAATCTTTCCGAACTTGTCAAAATCAGCGGCAGTCTCTCAAGGAGTTTCACGACGACGCTTGACGATCTGCGCCATGATGTTGCAAGGCTCTCCGCCAAACTCGAAGAACTCAACAACTTGATAAACAAAAATAACTCCGCCGTTTTCAGCGAGGAAGATTTAAACCTGCTGAAAAAAATTGCGGCGAAGCTTGATCTCAAATAAAAAATGCGCCGAGACGGGCGCGAAAATTTCAAAAGGAGCGGACAAAATGATTTTACCTGTTGAAGTCGATATTTTCGGCATCATGGAAGAGAATGCTTATTTCTTTATCGACGACGAAACCAACTGCGGATTTTTAATCGACCCGGGCGCGGAAGCCGACGAACTTTTGCAAATCATTACTCGCCAAAAGTTCACGATAGAAAAAATTTTGCTGACGCACGGGCATTATGATCATATCGGCGCAGTCAACGAGATTCAACGCGCTTTGAAAGTTCCCGTCTGCATGGGACGCGGCGGGAATTTTTATGCCAAAAACACCGCCAATAACGGCTCGAAATTTTTTGATCAGGAAATAATTCTCGACGACGTTACGATTCTCGATGACGCCGCCGAAATTTTTTTGTCCGCAAATCCGAATTTCAAGCTGAAAGTTATCGCCGCGCCGGGACATACTCTCGACGGAACAATTTACTACAGCGAAAAATATTCTGTGGCATTTGTCGGCGACACGATTTTTTTCGGCGGGCACGGGCGTACCGATTTGGCGGGCGGCAGTGAACTCGATTTGATGAACACAATTAAAAATAAAGTTTTCACTTTGCCCGATGAAACGATTTTGCTTTGCGGACACGGTGTGCGAACAACCGTTGCCAAAGAAAAATCTCGTGCATGGTATGTTTAAATATCAGCCTCGACGCCGTGATTATCGAAGACAGCCAAAATTTCTTTCAGCTTGGTTTTCTTGGGATTGTAATCGATGGTTGTTTCTCCGTCGTGCGCGTGAATGTGAACGTAGAGCACGCCCGCCAAGCCGAGCAAATTTTTTTCGACAGCCGCCGCATTTTCTGGCGTATAACCGACGGCGGTGAATTGCAGGCGGGTATTGCCGCCGTTTTCGCCGCAACCGCATTCTTTACACATTTTAAAAACACCTCGCAGAAAATTTTTACCGCCGAATTATAACGCGCAGAAATTTCTTCCACAAGCCCCCGCGCAGGTTTGGCGCAGAAAGGAAACTTTTATGACGAAAATTTTATTGGTATTCATAGGCGGCGGCTTGGGCGCGGTCTGCAGATTTTTGGTAACAACTGCATTGGCGGGCAAGCTCGGAAATTTCCCGCTCGGAACTTTGACGGCAAATTTTTTCGGAAGTTTATTGATGGGCTTGGTTTTGGGAATTTTGGCAGGAAGATTCGATTCTGTCAGATTGTTTGTCGCGGTAGGATTTTTGGGCGGCTTCACAACTTTTTCTTCATTTTCCGCTGAAACTCTCGCGCTGATTCAGAACGGACAAATTTTCGCGGCGTCGGCAAATATTATTGTCAGCGTAGTTGCGGGCTTGGGAGCCTGCGCGGTCGGCTTGCATTTCGGAAAAATTTAAATCAGAAATTTTTAACGGGCTTGGGGGAGTCCGTTAATTAAATAAATTTGAGGAGGTTTTAAAATGGCAAAGGCATTGATAATAATCGACATGCAAAAAGATTTTGTGACGGGTGCACTCGGCACAAAAGAAGCACAAGAAATGTTGCCGCGCTTGGTAAAAAAATTGGAGGCGATAGCCGAAGAAGGTGCGGTAGATTTAATTTTTACGCAAGATACTCACACCGAAAACTATCTTGACACGCAGGAAGGAAAAAATTTGCCTGTCGTTCATTGCATAAAAAAATCCGACGGCTGGCAAATAGTTCCCGAACTTCAGAAATTTATTCCGCGAGCCAAAGCAGTTGTCGAAAAAAAATCTTTCGGCTCAACCAGACTTCCGTCCCTTATCAAACCTTATGAAGTCGTCGAGTTCGCGGGAGTTTGCACAGATATTTGCGTTATATCAAACGCGCTTTTAATCAAGGCGTTTTATCCCGAACAGAGAATCCAAATTGATGCCGCTTGTTGCGCGGGAAGTTCTCCCGAAGCTCACAAAAAGGCTCTTGACGTTATGAAAAATTGCCAATGCAGAATCATTAACGAATAATTTTTTTCGGAAGGCGATACCTTGATTTATTGGCTTTTGTTTTTTGAGTTTGCAAAAATAAGTTTGGTATGCGTCGGCGGCGGTTATGCGTCAATGCCGCTGATTCAAGCGTCGGTCGTCGACGGCTATCATTGGCTGAGTCTTAGCGAGTTCATAGATATTTTTACAATTTCGCAGATGACGCCCGGACCGATTGGGATAAATGCGGCGACTTTTGCGGGAATGAAAATCGCGGGGCTCGGCGGAGCTGTTTGCGCGACAATGGGTTTCGTGACGCCGAGTATTTTTTTGTGCATTGCGCTGGCGAAAATAATTTTTAAGTATGGAGATCTCGGCGCAATTCACGGGATTTTGAACGGCTTGCGCCCGGCGGTTATGGCGTTAATCGCGGCGGCTTGCGTGAGTTTTGTTTTGCTTGCCGTCTGGAATGCAGAAAAAGTTCCAAAAAATTTAATCGATACCTTCGACATTCGCGGCGCGATAATTTTACTCGGAGCATTGGCGGCAGTCCGAATGAAAATCGGCGTGATAAAAGTTTTATTGGCGAGCGGCGCGGCAGG
>CALFJC010000106.1 GCA_937877655.1 uncultured Selenomonadales bacterium | reverse complement strand
ACTGTTAAAAATTTCATTTCAATCCCAACTGTCGAGGTCGGCGGCGGAAATATTTTCTGCGGAAAGGAGTTTTGTAGGGAGTTTGATAATTTTCTCGACGGATTCTCCGTTCAAAATTTTATAAGCGCGGTCGGCGGCAATTTTTCCGATTTGACGCGGCGATTGCCCGGCGGTAGCTGTCATTCTGCGCGAAACATTGCAGACGTAAAGTGTTCTGTGCATGTTTTTCACTGTTAAAAATTTCATTTCAATCCCAACTGTCGAGGTCGGCGGCGGAAATATTTTCTGCGGAAAGGAGCTTGGTAGGAAGTTTAATAATTTTCTCGACGGATTCTCCGTTCAAAATTTTATAAGCGCGGTCGGCGGCGATTTTTCCGATTTGGCGCGGCGATTGCCCGGCGGTAGCTGTCATTCTGCGCGAAAAAATCATTTCCTTAGTTTCGGGCACGCCGTCAACGCCGTAGACTTTGACTTTGCCCGATAAATTTTCGTTTTGAAGTGCGGCGATTGCTCCCATGGCGGCGGGGTCGTTCAAAGCCATGACGATATTTATTTCGGGATGAGTTTTGATTAAATTTTCCATGACGGGCATTGCGACTTCCAACTGTCCGAGACATTCGGCTTCGGCGACGATCTCAAAATTTTTATCGGCGGAAATTTTATCGCGAAAACCCGCTATCCTGTCGATTGAGGAGCGGGCTTGCGAATGTTTCAGCAGAGCGATTTTCCCGCCCGAAGAATTTTTCAGCAAATGTTCGGCGCATTGAACGCCCGCCGAATAATTATCGGAAACGACGGTACAAACAACAAGCGAATCATCTTCAACGTTGGTATCAATCGCAATGACGGGAATTTTTGCGGCGCGGGCAATTTTCAATGCGGGCTCGACATTCGACCAATCGACGGGATTTATAAAAATCAATTCGACGCCGCCCGCAATCAGCCCTTGAATTTCTTCAACCTGCTTTTCGACGCTCAACGCGGGGTCTCTTGAAATTAAAATGTCGCCGTGATTTTCCACAACCGTGCGAATTTCTTCATCAATGACTTCGTAAAAAGGATTGTTCAGCGTCATGTAAACCGCTCCGAGTTTTTTTCGGTGTTCATTTTGTCTAAGCGAATAATCCGTTTCGTAAAAGTGATAAAAACCAGCCGCGAGAAGCGCAAGCCCGATTGTCATTGCCAAAAATATTTTTCGCATAAAATCACCCGCCAAGATTAATTCAGCGTCATGTAAAACGCTCCGAGTTTTTTTCGGTGTTCGTTTTGTCTCAGTGAATAATCTGTTTTATAAAAATGATAAAAACCTGCCGCGAGAAGCGCAAGCCCGATTGTCATTGCCAAAAATATTTTTCGCATAAAATCACCTGTTGCGATTATACCGCAAAAGAGCCTCAAAGGTAACCTTGAGACTCTTTGTTTTGGGGTAAGGTATGGTTAAAATGTGGTTAAAGATTTAAGCAAACAAGCCTATGGCGTAGCCGACAATGCCAATCGCGAACAAGCCGATAATTATAACGAGCGGATTCATGCCGCGTTTCAAAAGCCCCATGCAAGCGAAAGTCATCAGCAAAGCAACGATACCGGGCATCAAACTGTCAAGAATTGTTTGGAGAGTGGTAACGACGTGTTCGCCCATTGCGTTATCATATTCGGAAATAACAAGCGGCATGTTGACGGTTGTCCATTTTGCAACGAGTGCGCCCATAACCAGCAAGCCGAGCACGGACGCGCCTTCGGTCAAGAATTTCATTTCATTGCCGCCGATATTTTCGACGAGTTGAGTTCCTTTTTCGTAACCGTATTTGACGCCGTACCAATGAGTGGCGAGACGAATTGCGTTGAAGGCAAAAAAGAAAATCAAAGGACCGAGAATCGAGCCGGTAAGAGCAATGCCCGCGCCGAGTGCCGCCAAAACGGGGCGAATTGTTCCCCAGAAAATAGGATCGCCGACGCCCGCCAAAGGACCGATTAAACCGACTTTGACGCCCGAAAGTGTCGCGGGAGAAATATCGGCTCCGTTGGCACGTTTTTCTTCCATTGCGCCGATAATGCCCATAATCGCCGCCGCCACGAACGGTTGAGTGTTAAAAAATTCCAAGTGACGTTTCAAAGCCGCCTTCATTTCTTCCTTGTTGTCGCCGTAAACTCTTTTCAGAATCGGAATCATGGAGACGCAGAATCCCATTGACTGCATACGTTCAAAGTTGAAGGAGCCGAGCAGGAAATTTGAGCGGATAAACGTCCAAAACAGATCGTTCTTTGTAACTTTTTTCTCGTCCATAAAACTCACCTCACATCAAATCTGAATCGTCAATGTCGTCGCCTTCGACACCGCCGCCTCCGCCGGTTTTGGCGGCTTCTTCAATCGCAATATCTTTTTGCATATCTTTAATGTGGAAGTAAGCGCAAATGGCACCAATCGCGCCGAAGCCGATTAAATTAACGTCGGTAAAGACTGCGATTAAAAATCCCAAGAAGAAATAAACCATAAGTTTTTGGGCGTTCATAAGGTTGATAACCATTGCATAACCGACGACGACGATAAAGCCGCCGGCGACTTGCAAGCCGCGAGTAATTACTTCGGGGATTGAGTTAAGAGCGTTGTTGACGACATCTGTTCCCGCGACCATTGCTATTGCCACAGTCGGAATTGCGACGCGCAGAGCTTGCAAAACCAAGCCTGCAACGTGACACATTTCTATTCCGCGCAGATTTGCTTCTTCAGCGTATTTATCTGCCAAATGTTGGAAAAAGACCGTGATTGTTCTGACGAAAATTGTTAAGACTTGTCCTGCCGCCGCGAGCGGAACGGCAAGTGCAATGCCCGCGCCGATTGATTGATGTCCGACGATAACCAAGACGGTTGAAACTGTGGAGGCAAGTGCCGCGTCGGGAGCCATAGCCGCGCCGACGTTCATCCAACCGAGAGCCATCATTTCCAGCGTGCCGCCGAGAATTATTCCTGTTGTCGGATCGCCCAAAACAATTCCCGTCAAGGTGCAGGCGACAACGGGTCTGTGAAATTGTGCTTCGTCCAAAACTGCCGCCATGCCCGTTATTGACGCCACGATAAAAAGTAAAATTAATTCTACTCCTGACATTTAGAACACCTCGCTAAATGTTAGATGAGTCCTTTCGCCTTAAGAGCGTCCATAGCATCGACTTTCGGGTCATTGACGAGCTTGCGCATTTCAACTTCAATTCCCATGCCGACAAGCTCTTTAATCGCCGCAACGTCATCGGCATTGACGGCAACCGCTTGAGAAATGAGAGTGTCGCCGTCTTTAAAACATTTGCCGCCGAGATTGACGGATTTAAACGGAATGCCGCCTTTGACTGCGCGGACAACGTCTCTCGGATTTGTGAACAGGAAAAGCGTTTTGAAAGTGTTGTACTTCGGATTTTTGTAAGCCTCGACGGCTTTATCGACGGGGATAACGTAACCTTTGAGACCGGGCGGAACGACTTGCAACAAAAGTTTTTTGCGCAGTTCGTCTTTGGCAACCTCGTCGCTGACGCACATGATGCGATTGCAACCCGTGACTTTCGACCAAACCGTTGCGACTTGACCGTGAATCAAACGGTCGTCGATTCTGCAAAAAGCAATTTCCATGATAAAAACCCTCCCAAAAAAATTTTAAAGTTCATCGTCGTCGGATTCGACGTTCAAACTTTCGTAAGAAGAAATGACTGCGCCGTCCTTGCAAGCGTCGAGTGCCTGCGCCATAATTTCAGCGATTGTCGCCGAGCCGTCATCGGTATCCTGCGCGGCGGACATTGCAATCAGCCCCGGCAAGTTGACGCCCGCAACTATTCCGTAATTTTCATTTTCCGCAACGAGTCTGCAAGCCGCGTTGTAGGGACTGCCGCCCATCAAATCGTTGAAGAACAAAATTTTTTCCGTGCCGAGCTCCGCAATCGCCTGCTTGTATTTTTCGACGACATCATCGGGACCTTCGCCCGGCATAAGCGTAACCGCCTTGAGTTTGTCGCGCTTGCCGAAAATCATTTCACACGACTGCACGATACCCGGAGCAAATTGTCCGTGAGTGCCTACGATTATTCCAAACATTTTCATACCTCCCAAAAAACTTTTTTCATGATTAAAATTTTAGTCAAAGGCAAGATTTTTATCAGCTGAATTCAATCACTGAAAAAATTTTCGGCTTGTTACATTTGTAATAAAAAAATTCTCTCCAAAATTTTCGTGTCTTCAACTTGCGGCAGTTCAAAACTTTTTCAAGCGAAATGTTAAAAACAATTTCCTCGCCGATAAAATTTTTCGCGTCTTCAGCTTGCGGCAGTTCAAAAATTTTTTCGGGCAGAATAATTTTGCCGCCGATAAAATTTTTCAAAGCGAGTTTGAACAAAACCCTTGACTTTTTGTCTAATTGGTGTTAAGGTTGCAACCAAAAGAGAGGTGAACGACTTGGCAGAAGAAAAAAAGCTCGTCGTCAACAACGAAGACGGCGACAGCGCAGAAATAAATTTACAGATGAAAAAGACTCCGCCCGAAGTCGAAGAGGAAATTTTTGAAGAGACTCCGGACTTGGCGGCGGAGCTTGAAAAATTAAAAGAGGAACTCAACGCGAAGAACGAAAGAATTTTGAGACTGCAGGCGGACTTCGACAACTTCAGAAAACGAACTGCCAAAGAAAAAGCCGAAGTCGCGGCGGTGGTCGAGCAGGCTTTTCTGAAGGATTTACTTCCTTTGCTCGACAATCTCAGTTTGGCGTCGAAGGCGGCAGAAAATGCCGACAATGCGGACGTTGAAGCTCTTCGCAAGGGAATCGAGATGATTAAGCAAGAGACGGTTGCCGTAATGGGCAAACACGGGCTCGAACCGATTGACACTTTGAACAAACCGTTTGATCCGAATTTTCATCAGGCGGTTGGCGCAATTAAAGATGAAACTAAAGAAGACGGTCTCATTGCCGCCGAATTGCAACGCGGTTATGTCGCTCGCGGCAGAGTCATTCGTCCCAGCATGGTACAGGTTGTAAATAATTCGTAATTGAGCTTATAGGTTATAGCTTATGGGTTATAGGAAAAAAACTATCAGCTATCAGCTAAATTGAAAGGAGATAATTCTTTATGAGTAAAGTTATTGGCATAGATTTGGGAACAACAAACAGCGTCGTCAGCGTCATTGAAGGCGGCGAACCTACAGTTATCACGAACCCCGAAGGCAGCAGAATCACGCCGTCGGTTGTCGGTTTCACAAAAGACGGTCAACGCCTTGTCGGACAACTTGCGAAGCGTCAAGCCGTCAGCAATCCCGACAGAACAATTTCTTCAATCAAACGTCACATGGGCGAAAGCTACAAAGTTTCAATCGACGGAAAAGATTATACGCCACCCGAAATTTCCGCAATGGTTTTGCAAAAGCTCAAAGCGGACGCGGAAGCTTATCTCGGCGAAACAGTCAAACAGGCGGTTATCACGGTTCCCGCTTACTTCAACGACGCACAACGTCAAGCGACAAAAGACGCCGGCACAATCGCGGGCTTGGAAGTTTTGAGAATAATAAACGAGCCGACTGCTGCCGCGCTTGCTTACGGCTTGGATAAAGATAATGACGAAACAATTTTGGTTTTCGACTTGGGCGGCGGCACTTTCGACGTATCGATTTTGGAACTCAGCGAAGGAACTTTTGAAGTTAAGGCAACCAGCGGCGATACACATCTTGGCGGCGACGACTTCGATAAAAAAGTTATGGATTGGATGGTTTCCGAGTTCAAACGCGATAACGGCATTGATCTTTCCGCAGATAAAATGAGTGCGCAACGTCTTATCGAGGCGGCGGAAAAAGCAAAAATCGAACTCAGCTCCATGACTTCGACAAATATAAATCTGCCGTTCATAACTGCCGACGCAAGCGGTCCGAAACATTTAGACTTAACATTGACAAGAGCGAAATTTGATGATCTTACTCGCGATCTCGTCGAAAGAACAATGGGACCGACGCGCAACGCAATGAAAGACGCAGGCTTGTCGGGTAAAGATATTGACAAAATAATTTTGGTCGGCGGCTCGTCCAGAATCCCCGCCGTTCAAAATGCAATTCGCGAAATTTTAGGCAAGGAACCGCACAAGGGCATCAATCCCGATGAGTGCGTTTCAATCGGCGCGGCAATTCAAGGCGGCGTTTTAAGCGGCGAATTCGGCAAGGATAATAAAATTCTCCTGCTCGACGTAACTCCGTTGTCTTTAGGAATTGAAACTCTCGGCGGCATTTGCACGAAGATTATTGACCGCAATACCACAATCCCGACGCAAAAATCTCAAATTTTCTCGACGGCGGCGGACAATCAAACCAGCGTTGAAATTCACGTTTTGCAGGGCGAACGCGAAATGGCGGCGGGCAATAAAACTCTCGGACGTTTTGTCTTGTCGGATATTCCGCCGGCACCGAGAGGTATTCCGCAAATCGAAGTTACTTTTGACATTGACAGCAACGGTATCGTAAACGTCTCGGCGAAAGATAAAGGCACGGGGCGCGAGCAGAAAATTACGATTCAATCTTCAAGCGGCATGAGCAAAGACGATATTGATCGTATGGTTAAGGAAGCGGCGGCGCACGAAGCCGAAGATAAAAAACAACGCGAGGCGGCTGATGCCAAAAATGACGCCGAACACACCGTTTATCAAGCGGAAAAAACTTGCAAGGATTTTGAAGGAAAAGTTGAAGACGGCTTGATTAAAGATGTTCGCAATGCCGCGCAGGCTCTTAAAGAAAAACTCGACAGCGGCGACACCGAGACTCTTAAGAAGTTGACGGAAGAAGTTCGTCAAGCACTTTACAAACTCAGCTCGGCGGCTTATCAAGCGGGCGCGGCTAATCAGCAGGGCGAACCCAATACAGATTTCACTCAGCAACAACAACAAAGCTCGTCAAACAAAAAAGACGATGACACAATCGATGCCGAGTGGTCTGATACAAAGAAATAATTTTCGATAAATCACACGCAGGGGAGGGAGACAAATTCTCTCTCCCCCTTGTTTGTTTAAGGAGATGATTTTATGGCGGAGAAAAAAGATTATTATGAAGTGCTCGGCGTCAACAAAAATTCGACGGATGACGAAATAAAAAAAGCCTATCGCAAATTGGCGCGGAAATATCATCCCGATTTGAATCGCGACGATCCGAAAACTGCGGAAGCCAAAATGAAAGAGATCAACGAGGCTTACGACATTTTAAAGGACAAGGAAAAGCGGGCGCAATATGATCAATTCGGTTTCGTCGATCCGAGCGGAGCTTATACGAACAGCAGCGGCGGTTTCAACGGAAATATCAACATGGAAGATATTTTCAGCGGCATGGGCGGCGGCTTCGGAGATATTTTTGAACAATTTTTCGGCGGCGGCGGGGGAGGAGCTCGTGCTCGTCAAAAACGCGGTCCGGAACGAGGCGCGGATCTTCGTTACGATTTGAGAATTACTTTTGAGGAAGCGGCTTTCGGTAAGGAAATGTCTATTAAAGTTCCGCGCTTTGAAAGTTGCGAAGAATGCGGCGGCACGGGAGCCAAAAAAGGTACAACGCCAGATGAATGTCCCGATTGTCACGGAACGGGTATGCGCCAGACAACAACGCGGACGCCTTTCGGAGTAATTTCAAATGCTCGTCCTTGCGAACGTTGTCACGGCACGGGGCAGATTATCAAAAATCCTTGCGAACATTGTCACGGCGTCGGGAAAGTGAAAGTTGAACGCGACATAAAAATCAATATTCCAAAAGGCGTTGACGAAGGACAAAGATTGAGAGTTTCGGGCGGCGGACAGGCAGGCGAACGCGGCGGCAAGCCCGGCGATCTTTATGTTTATGTCAATATCAAGCCGCATAAAATTTTTACCCGCAACGATACCGAAGTTCATTGCGAAGTGCCGATAAGTTTTGTGCAAGCGGCACTCGGCGCGAAGATTGAGGCTCCGACGATTGACGGCAAAGTTGATTTGACAATTCCCGAAGGAACTCAATCGGGCGCGGTGCTCAGAATTCGCGGCAAAGGAATTCCTTTTCTGCGCGGAGAAGGGCGCGGCGATGAATTCGTTAAGATAAAAGTTCTCACGCCCAAAAATCTCACAAATAAACAAAAAAGATTGTTGCGCGAGTTTGAAGACGGCGGCTCCGACTCAACCAACAATCCCGAAAAAAAATCTTTCTTCGACAAGCTTAAAGATTTATTCGATTAAATTTTTTCCGACAATCTCCGTGTCAACGCGGAGATTTTTTTATTCGTTCGGCAAAGTCAAAGAAGCACGAATCCTTCCGACGGAATCAAAAATAAGATATTTATTTTTTCCGAAGCGTGAAGTCAAAGTTATGTGATTGCTGTTAATGTCCGCCTTGCCGTCCGAATTAAAACTGATTTTATTTTTCGGCGAAGAAATTTTTATGCCTTTTGAAAGATAATGCGGCTCGCGAATGGGGTTGTTTTCATCTGCAGCTCTGAAAACTTGGTAATAATTTTTATCGGGATAAATAATCAAAGTCGGTTCCGCGCCGGTGTCGGTTATAATTCCCGTGCCGCCCGTGCCGATGTCCGAAATTGTGGTCGAGCGGCTCATTTCCTGAATAAATCGCAACTCGCTGTAAAGCCGTTTGGTTTCATAATCAAGAGAAACGCTGTCGATAAGTCGAGCGGCATTCGGAACGGCTGAACTTGCCAAAATCGCGATTATCATTGTCGCCAAAATTATTTCCAGCGTTGCCAAGCCCTTTTGCATTTCGTCACCTGAAAAAAAATCTGTCGAAGGGAGATTCTTCCTTTTTCGGCTCATCTTTGGAATAAGCTCCTCTTGCCGCGTCGCGAATAATTTTGCCGCCCGCAATTTCGATAACGCGCCGTTGCATTTGATCTACGATCGTTTTATCGTGCGTCGCCATGACAATCGTAGTGCCCGCCGCGTTGATTCTCTGGAAAATATCCATGATGTCCCAACTTGTTTCGGGATCAAGATTTCCCGTCGGCTCGTCGGCAATGACAATTCGCGGATCATTGACAATCGCTCTGGCTATCGCAACACGCTGTTGTTCGCCGCCCGATAACTGCGCGGGAAAACTTTTGAACTTATCGCGCAAGCCGACAATATCCAAAACGGTATTGACGCTCCGTTGCATAATTTTTCGCGGAGCCTCGATAACTTGCATTGCGAAGGCAACATTTTCATAAACGGTTTTGTCTTCCAACAATCGATAATCTTGAAAAATCACGCCGAGAATTCTCCGAAGGTAAGGAACTTCTTTCGGCTTGAGTTTCGTAACGTCCTTGCCGTTGACAATGACGCTTCCCGAAGTCGCAATTTCTTCATGCATCAAAAGTTTCATCAGCGTCGATTTGCCGCTACCCGAAGTCCCGACAATAAAAACAAATTCGCCGCGCTCAATGTCGAGACTGACTTTGTCAAGCGCAAGAACATTATTTTCCTTGTAAATTTTCGTCACTTCTTTTAAATGAATCATCGAATTTTTCCCCTACAATAAATTTGTCACGTCGAAAATCGGCAAGATGACTGCGAAAACCAACGTCGCAACAATCAGCCCCGCGATAAGCGTCCCGAAAATTTCTGCCTTCGCCGGCAACCCGCGCAGGATTTCTTCAACTTCAAAATCCGCCATCGATTCGCATTGCCGCAACATGTTTACCAATTCGCCGCCCGCTTCGCCCGTCACGATTAAACCGACATAAAGCGGCGGAAAATTTTCTTTCGCAACCAAATCGCCCAAATTGCCGCCGCGTTCAACCGAGAATTTTATCTCGGTTAATTTTTTTTGCATGAAAAGATTTTTGCTCGCCGCCGCGCAGAGTTTTATCGCCTCGTCCAAAGTCACGCCGCTTTCCAACAAAAAACTCAATCGCCCGAAAAAATTTCTCAGCTCGACTTCGCGCAGGAGTTTGATTTTCATCTTTAATTTGTCCGATAAAAATTTTATCGCTTTAACACGATTATAAACCGTTGCGAAAAAAATTCCGCTCAAAATAAATCCGAAGACGATTAAAATCAAATGCTCCGAAAAAAATTTCCCGCCGTGCAAAAGAATCAAAGTCACGAGCGGCAATTCGCCGCCCTGCTCCGCGAAAAAATTTTCAAAGACGGGCAAAGTCACATTGACTAAAATTATCGCCGCGAGAAATGCCGCCAGCAATACAAAAAGCGGATAATACATTGCGCCGCGAACTTTTTTTTCCGTCGAATAATTTCTTTCAAGTTGCGCCGCAAGCCGCGCAGTTACGTCTTGCAAATTGCCGCTCGCCTCGCCGATTTCCACAGATTGTATTGCGTCGCCGCCGAAAATTATTTCATAACGTTCCAATGCCGAAGAAAAATTTTGTCCTTCACCGACCGCCGTTACAAGTTCATTTAAAATTTTTTCTGAAGGATGATTTTTCGCCGCGCCCGCCAAAGTTTTCAGCGAATCATGCAAAGTCATTACTCCCAACATGACGCTTAATTCTCTGAAGAAAACCGAGTTCCATTGCCCGCCGAGTTTCATTTTCAGCCAAAAATTTTCCAACGATTTCGCAAAACTTTCTTGAGTTTGTTCGAGTTTGACGACGGTCACGCCCTGATAATTCAAAGCGGCGTAGGCTTCGGAATAATTTTCCGCCTCCAACGTCCCGACCATTTCGGCTGACGAAGAATCATAACCCTTGTACTTAAACTTTTTCATAACCGACCGCCTTTAACGCCGCGTCCATTGTTTGCATACCCTGCGCCCGTCCGCTCATCATGACGTTTTGCAGTTGAACGTATTTTCCTTGCCGAATCAGCGAACGCGCCGCCGGATTTGCCAACAAAACTTCTGCCGCGCAAGTTCTTCCTTTTGAAGTTTTGACGAGCTGTTGAGAAATTATCGCGCTGAATTCGTCCGCGAATAAATCTCTGATGGCGTCGCGCTGAACGAGCGGAAACATTGTTTCGACGCGCATTGCGGTTTCCGCCGCCGATTTTGTATGGAGCGTCGCCAAAACCAAGACGCCCGCCGCCGATGCCTCAAGTGCCGCGTGCATTGTCGCCGCGTCGCGAATTTCGCCGATTAATAACACGTCGGGCATTTCTCGCATTGCCGTCCGCACCGCGTCCGCGAAGTTCAAAAAATCTTGTCCGAGTTCCCGCTGGCTTACGAAAGATTTTTCTGCCGAATATTCAAATTCTATCGGGTCTTCCAAAGTCAAAAGATGACACGGGCGAATTTTTATCAGCTCGTTTAAAAATGCGGCTAGCGTCGTTGATTTTCCCGATCCTGTCCTGCCCGTCACAAGGATTAAGCCCTGCGCGGCGGTAAAAAATTTTTTTAAGGCAACGGGAACTCCCAACTTATCGAGCGTCGGAATTTCTTTTGCGATAAGTCTGAGGGCGAGCGCGGGGAATTTTCGCTGATAATAAATGTTCACTCTGAATCTCCGCGACAAATTTTCTTCGACATGCGAAAAATCGACTGCCAAATTTTTTTCAAGCTCCTCGCGCAGTCTCGGCGACAAAAGTTTTTCCAAAAAACTTTCGACGTCCCGCGCAGACAAAATTTCTCCCGATTGAAAAATTTCTCCGCTTACACGAAAAAAAGGCGGTTGCCCGACCGTCAAATGAATATCTGACGCGTCGCGGCTTACCGCTTCCAATAAAATTTTTTCCAACATAAATTTTTACTCCTCAAGCGTTGGGAATGAGAAAAAACAGCGGGTGGTGAAGACACGGGCGCACAGGACGTGCGCCCGCCGGCAACGAAAACAGGATGTTTTCTTTGCCGGAAACGCCCCTGCGAGGGGTCTTTTCTTTTTGCTACTTTTTCTTTGGACAAGCAAAGAAAAAGTAGATCCTAAAAATAAATTTCATGATTGACTCAACCGAAGGAGTAGCCGAGATGGTTTTGCGCAGTCCACTTTAGAAAAAAGGGGACACTAATTCCTTCCTTTGGAGGATTCGTCGTCAAGTGAAGGCGCATCGTCAATCGCGGGCGCGGGCTCGCTGTAAACAGGTTCGGGCTCGCGATAAACGGGCTCCGGTTCATGATAAACAGGTTCGGGCTCATGATAGACGGGCTCCGGTTCGCGAATCGGTTCGGGTTCATAATCGGGGACGCCTTCAGGTTTGCGAGTATAATCCGGCTCGCGATAAGAAGGTTCAGGTTCATAATAAGAAGGTTCGGGTTCATAATAAGTCGGCTCGCTGTAGGAAGGTTCAGGCTCGTAATAACTCGGCTCGTGATAATTTCCGCGTGGTTCAGGATCATCTTCATAATAATCGCGGCGGCGCGAAGAAGAACTGTTGTCGCGAACTTCCGTAACAACATTTTTCTTGCTGCGTCTGTCGACAACCAATTCATCAAAATCATGAACGGGAACATTTAGCAGAGCATTTTGCATAAAATGACTCCAAATGGTTGCGGGCAAATCGCCGCCCGTAATTCCGTCAAGCTCGCTGTTATCATCACAACCGATCCAAACCGACGCGGAAAGATCGGGCGTGTATCCTACAAACCAAGCGTCGTGATAATCGCTGGTTGTGCCCGTCTTGCCCGCCGCAGGACGTCCGATTGCCGCGCCTTTGCCCGTGCCCTTCAAAATTACGTCTTCCAACATGCTTGTCAAATCGGCACAACTTTCTTGACTGATAACCTGCCGCCCTTCGGGAGTCGCATTGTAAATTTCGCTTCCGTTGCGGTCGAGAACTTTTGTAATTGCCGTGTGCGGAACGTGGACGCCGCTGTTTGCAAAAGTTCCATAAGCCGAAGCAATTTCAAGCGGAGTAACACCCCTTGTCAAGCCGCCCAATGATGCCGCAAGATTTGTATCGCTCGGATCTCCTTCAAGAACGAAAGTCGAAATACCCATTTCCTGCGCATAATAAATCGCCTTGTCAATGCCGAGTGCCTGTGCGATTTTGACAGTCGGAACGTTCATTGAAAAAATCGCAACCGTTCGGAGCGTAACATTTCCGCTGAAACGTCTGCTGTAATTTTGCGGCGACCAATCGCCAATCGTTATCGGGCTGTCTTCAATGACTGTGTCGGGCGTGTAACCGCTTTCCAAGCCCGCAACGAAGACAAAAGGTTTAAATGCCGAGCCGGGTTGACGTTCAGCCATTGTGGCGCGATTGAATTGATCCGTGCCGCGTCCGCCGACCATTGCTCTGATATAACCTGTTTTCGGCTCGATGGCGACTATTGCTCCCTGCGGCTGAACTATCCCGTTTTCGTCCGTGTAATATTCCGGCAGATAAATCATCAAAGCTTCTTCAGCCATTCTTTGCAAATCAAGATCAATCGTCGTGTAAACTTTCAAACCTTCTTTGTAAACCGCGTCCGCGCCGTATCTGTCAACCAAAAGTTGCGTGACGTATTCGATAAAATACATTGCGTCCTTGTGCTTTTCGGGAACATTTGGCGGCGCAAGTACAAGTTCGGCTTTCTTGGCTTCGTAGCATTGGCTGTAATTGATATAGCCGTAATTCACCATTTGATCCAAAACTGTATTGCGTCTTTCAATCGCGGCGTTGATGTTGTTGAACGGCGAATAATAATTCGGGCTCTTTGGGATGCCTGCCAACATTGCGCATTCCCCAAGCGTCAAATCCTCGACATTTTTTCCGAAATAAGTTTTGGACGCCGCCTGCACGCCGTAAGCTCCCTGTCCGAAATAAATTTGATTCAGATAGAGCTCCAAAATTTCTTGCTTGGTGTATTGCTTTTCAAGTTGGAGCGCGAGAAATACTTCCTGAATTTTTCTCTTAATCGTTCGCTCCTGCGTGAGATAAGCATTTTTTGCAAGCTGTTGAGTTATCGTCGAGCCGCCTTCGGCAATTTCTCCTCTGACAAGGTTTGTGTAAGCCGCCCGCGCAAGCCCGCGAAAGTCAACGCCCTTGTGTTCGTAAAAGCGATTGTCCTCAATGGCAACGAAGGCATTCAACAAATCGCCGGGGATTTGCTCAATCTTGACGGGAACGCGATTTTCCGTCGCATGAATTATCGCGATCTCGTTGCCGACAGAATCATAAATGTGGCTCGACGCCGGCGGCAAAATTTCTTTCGATAAATCCGTTTTGACGTTTAAATTGGCTGTCACAAAGCCGATACCCACGCCGACCGCCATTACGATTATAAAAATTATTAGTCCGATAAAAATTTTCAGGAACGTTGAAGATTTTTTCTTCGGCGTTTGCGGTTGCTCGCCGCCTCCCAAATCTGTCCTGCCCATATAATCCCTCCTAAACGCCGCTTATCTTATCATAAATTTATTTCCCGCGTCTACAAAAAAACAAGAGCGACAAAATTTTTGCCGCCCTTTAATCTTCTTGAATACCTAAAAGGTTTGTGATATATTTAAAAAAATTTTGAGAGGAAAACAAAAATGGCAATATCAAATGCGCAAAAATTAGCGAAAGCAAAATATCAACGGGAGAAACGAACTTTAATTGCGGCGGAAGTTTCAAAAGACAAAGGAAACTTTTACAGGACGTCGGCAACAGAATTAAATCTAAGCTTGTCAAAGCTGATTCAAAACGCCGTCGAAGAATTTATCGCCCGTCGCTCAACCGAAAACCTTTCGCTTGTCGACCAAGCCGCCATATCAACACCGGCACAACAACCCGAAAAACTTTCGACAGCCGAGAAAAATTTGCTCGCCGAATTTAACAAGTTGCCCGTCGAAACTCAAAAGCTTTTCTTAAAGCTGATTCAGAATTTTAATGCTCAAAACTCGAAAGGCGGTGATTAAAAATGGCGACACCGGAAGAACGAGTTGAAAAACTCGAAACAAGATTCTCGACACTTGAACAGCAATTTGCAACGACAATGGCTAAAGTCGATTCACTTCTTGAAGAAGCAAAACAGCAACGTGAAGACATTAGACGCTTACAAGACAGACAAGACGCCGACAGAAAAGCATTGGAAGCGAAGATTGATTCAAAGTTCAACAGCCTTACGAATCAAATTCATAACCTTACGATAGCGGCGGTTGTAGGTTTTAGTGCAATCGTCGTCGCAGTCGGCGGTTTATTAATTTCAGCATTGAAGTAAAATCCATTTCAAAACTCGAAACAAAAAAATTTCCCGACCGAATGTCAGTCGGGATTTTTTGTTTTCACAATTTATCTCGCGTCATCAAAGTTATCAGCGAATTTATTATCCCGAAAATTGCATAGGTTGAGAAAATCGCAGTCAACACGCCTTGAATCGGAAATTCTTTTGTCAAGAAAATTATTGCGCCAAAAATTGCCGCCGCGCAGATTTTTGCCGCGAGGAAAATTTTTTCGCCGCCGTCGCCTTTGAAATTCGGATAATGGACGTGACTGACCATCAAATACGCCACGATTATAATCGTTATCGGGTAAACGAGTCCGAAGTTTTCGGGATGAATGTCCTTTGCCAAAAATAAAAGCGTCGTCGTCGCCACGATACAGCCGCCCGCCGGAATTGCCAAGCCCATAAAAAAGCCGTGAACAACGTTTGTATTGACGTTGAATCTTGCAAGCCGCCACATGCCGCATAAAGCAAAAATTATCGCCGCCGCCTTGCCGAGCATTCCGAAATTGTGCATACAGAAAGCGTAAGCCAAAAATGCGGGCGCGACTCCGAACGAGCCCAAATCACAAAGAGAATCCATTTCCTTGCCGAGTTCGGAGGCGGCGTTAAGAGCGCGGGCAACTCTGCCGTCCATGCCGTCGGCTATCAGCGCGAGCAATATGAACACCGACGCATAAAAAAAATTTCCCTCATAAGTTGAAAGGATTGAAAGCATTCCGAAAAATAAATTTGCCGCCGTACACAGGTTTGGGAGTAGCCATTTCATTTACGCCACCTCATTTTATTTTACCGATAATCGATTCACCGCCACGCACTTTGTCGCCTTTCTTAACCAAAACTTCGACATTGTCGGGCATAACAATTTCAGTGCACGAGCCGAAACGAATCAAGCCGTAAAGTTCGCCCTTCTCAAGTTTGTCGTCAAGCGTAACCCAGCTGACAATTCGCCGCGCCAAAATCCCCGCGACTTGCGTAACCGTCACGCGAAGTTTTTCGTTTTCAATACCGATTAAATGCCGTTCGTTCTCAAAGCCGACAGAATCTTTGTAAGCGGGACGAAATCTGCCGCAAATGTATTTCTGAATTTTAATTTCTCCCGCTATCGGACTGCGATTAACATGAACATCAAAGACCGACAAAAAAATTATAACCTTGCGGCAGGGCGATTTTATAAAATCATCGCTCTCAACGTCCACAACGTCTTGGACGGTACCGTCGGCGGGCGAGACGATTAAATTTTCATCGGCGGGAATTTTCCGATTGGGATTTCTAAAAAAATAAATGCAGTAGCAGGCGATAACGGCGGGCAAAATCGCGGCGT
Source organism: uncultured Selenomonadales bacterium (assembly GCA_937877655.1). Lineage (GTDB taxonomy): Bacteria > Bacillota > Negativicutes > Selenomonadales > Selenomonadaceae > Quinella. Next base: position 8,937 of record CALFJC010000106.1, on the reverse strand, counting down.
AGGGATGAAGCAATACGCCGAGAAAAAGCGCGATAAGGAGCGCGACGCCCGCGAAATAAAATCCCTCTTTGATTATGCTCAAAATTTTTCACGCTCCTACTTTTGAAAAGTAGCAAACAGCGGTCGCGCTCCAATGAAAAAATTTTTCGGAGCAAATTACCGCGGTTGTACGCAACGCTGCGCATTGCTAGCTTAGTGATTTCATCTATTTATCTTTTGCTTATGAACTTTAAGAACAAATTTCGGCAAGGCGATTAATCTTCCTGCGCGGCTCGGTTGCAACATTGCTCTGAAAAGCCATTCGAGACGCGCTTTTTGCATCCACAACGGCGCACGCTTGACAACGCCCGCCATTACGTCGAAAGTGCCGCCCACTCCGATTGACACGGGAATTTGAAGTTCATTTTTATATTTGAAAAGCCATTTCTCCTGCTTCGGAACGCCCAATGCCGCCAACAAAATATCTGCGCGGGAATTTTTTATCTGCGAAATTATTTCGGGCTCGTCTTCGGGTTTGAAATAGCCGTTGCGTGTGCCGACGATTTTTATTCCGGGATAAAGTTGCTCGGCTTTGAGTTTGGCTTTATCGGCTATGCCCGGCGCGGCTCCGAATAAAAAAAATTTTATATCCCGCGCAGGCGCAAGTTTCATCAGCTCCTGAACCAAATCAAAGCCCGCGACTCTTTCGGGCATTTTTTTTCCGAGATGTCTCGCCGCCCAAACCGTCCCCGCGCCGTCCGGCACAACCAATTCCGCCGCGTTCAAAATATTTTTCAAATCTTCGTCGTGCGTCGCCCGCAATAACATTTCCGCATTCGCTGTCGCCACCAACGACGATTTCTTTTCGCCGATTAATTTTATCACGCGCTCGACCGCCTGCGCCATTGTTACCGCGTCAACTTCGACTCCCAAAATTTCTACACGTTCATTCATTGAAAAGCTCCCGAAAAATCCCGTCCTCCAAATCCTGAATATTATACAACGTATCGAGGACAAGAAAAGTTTCTTTCAAATTTTTCTTGGCTTTTTGCCAACCGCCGCCGTCCGTTATCCAAACGAATTTAAAGCCGCCAATGTTTTTCGCCTCTTCGGCAATCATTTTGTAACTCCGCGCAGTTTCATTGAGCTTGGAGCCGCCGCTCGCATAAAAATTCGTCTCAATGCCAAAAATTTTCTTCGCCGACTCAACGACAAAATCAAAACGCTTGGTTGAAGTTCCTTCCGCCGATATTGCAGACAAATCAAGCCCGAACATTTTTTCCACTTCGGAAAGATAAATTTCCTTATGATAAGTGACGCCCGCCTCAATCAAAAATTTTTCGACAAGATTTTCCATTTGATGTCCGCCGCGATTTTTGCGCCCGTTTGAATCGAGTCCGACTTCAATTCCCGTCACATAATCATACAAATTGGAGACAATGCGATTTTGCAAAAGATCAAAAAGCCCCGTTTGCCGCATGAAATATTTGTACTGCTCGACGCTCTGAATTTTTTTATCGAAGCGGTAATTTGTATCGCGACAAAAAATTTCCTCTGCGCGGACAGCCAAAATAATCGGAATCGCCTTCAAACATTCGGGATATTTCGCCAACAAATTTTCAAAATCTTGTTCGATATTTTTCGCGCCGACCAGTGAATTTAAAATGTTAATCTCAACCTTCAACCGTGCGGCGTTCTCGTAAACTTTTGCAAAGTCGGTGTAATAGCCGTATTCGTTAATTGATTCGCGAAAAGTCGCAAGCCACTTTTCAAAATTTCTGTTCGCAGGCATGAATCAATCTCTCCTTTGCAAGCGCGATAAATTCGGCGTTGTTATCTATCCCGATAAATTTTCTGTTCAAAAGTTTGCAGGCAACGCCCGTTGTTCCGGAGCCGCAAAAAGGATCCAAAACCGAATCGCCTTCGCGAGTGGACGCGAGCAAAATTTTTTTCAACAGGTAAAGCGGTTTTTGTGTCGGATGTTTGCCGAAAGTTTTTTCTCTGCGCGGAGTCAAAGCTCCCGTCCAAACGTCCTTCATTTGCTTGCCGCCGTTGAGTTCCTTCATAAGTTCGTAGTTGAAAAAATGTTTTGCGGACGGATTTTTTTTTGCCCAGAGAATTGTTTCCGTGCTGTGCGTGAAATATCTGCAGGCGAGATTCGGCGGCGGGTTGGTTTTTTGCCAAGTGATATTGTTCATGATTTTAAAACCTTCCTGCTCCAAAGCAAAGCCGACCGAATAAATATTGTGGAGCGTCCCGCTGATCCAAATCGTACCGTTCGGCTTGAGAACTTTTTTGCAGAGATTAATCCACTTTAGATTGAACTCGTGCTTATCTTCCAACGTCGAAATTTTATCCCAGTCGCCCTTGTTTACCGAAGTCATCTTGCCGCCCGCGCAGGTTATGCCGCCGTTAGACAAAAAATAAGGCGGGTCGGCGAAAATTACATCGACAGACTCGGCGGGCAATTCTTTTAAAATTTCAAGCGCGTCGCCGAGATAAAGCGTTGAATCTTCATCCTCAAAAAATTTTTCAATCATTGAAATTCCTTTGTGTTCCAAATCAGATTTACAAGCTGAATGACAACATCAATCCTGCGCGGAATTTCCTCCTTGCCAAATTTATCAAACGGCTCGAAGGACAAATTATTTTCATCGATAAATTTTTTGAAGCCCGGATTATTCTGATAAGTTTGCTTGCCGAGAGACGCCGCGTAAATATTTCCGTCCGTCGAACAATACTTGACAAGCTTTTGAATATAATCGCTGTCACCAAGGCTGGCATTGATAGTTTTACGCAAGATAAGCAATGCTCCGATACTGTCGCGCCAATAATCAAATTCATTTTTGTCTGCAAAGTCATTAGTGAAACGTTCAAAGTGATCGCAAATTATATGCTCAATCTCATAAGGATTTTTAGATGAAGTCATGTATTCGACGTAACGAGGCGTGCCACTCGTATGCTCCTCGATAAAGCTCGTGATTCGCGCCAAGACATTTCTTATGTATTTCCGCGTGAACTGATTTAATCTGAGCTTGTGAAATGCGGCGGCGTCATTGTAATCCAAATCGTCGAAATGCTGTTTCAACTTGTTTTTAAGCTCATCAACAGACAGATGACGAATATCCCTTGTCAAATTTGAAACATAACTTTCAATGTTATTACGCTCGACCCTTTTGTTGTTTGTAACCTTAGCATTAATCATCAAGTCGATAAAGCGCGCCGTAAGATTTATTTTTTGAATAACAGTTGCCCCATCGTCTTCAGGACAAATCGGAGCCATAAGCATTTGAGTTTGCATTGTAAATGTTAATTGTGCATTGTAGAAAATGTACTTTGTCACTTCGGAAAAATTTTTTTCGGCATGTCGTATCTTCCTGTAGATTTTGGCAAAGAATGAAAAATTACTAATGAACTGCTCGTAATCTGTCGACGTATTGATTTTCAACCTTTGGTGATTGTCGCGAATCCATTTGTGAAAAGAATTGCCAATGGCTTCGTAGTCATTATTTCTTTCAGCATATTGAGCGCGGAGCCACTCCTTGATAAACGTGTCATCATCCTTTTCTAATGCCAAAATTTCCTTTCTCCAAAGATCATTCATTTCTTCAGAAGTGAATCATCCTTAATTTCGGATAAAAGATAACCTTTCAGCATTTCGGCAGGAGTAAGACTGAGTCCGCGATCGTTCATAGTGACAAAAATTTTATGTGCATCTTGCGCTGTAGAAGCGAGAATTTGCATGAAGAAAACTTTTTCAGCAAGCCAATCGCAAAAATAAGGAATCATTTCGTCGGTTATTTCGACCGGGAACAGAGTTTCAATGTCTTTGTATCTTGCGCAAAGATTTCTGACAGATTCCGGAACGTTTATTGTATCGAAATTATCAAGTTCTTTATTATAAATCGCCGTCATACAATCTTGACGTTCGGGAACGTTTATATTGAAAGACTTTGTACCGTAAGCTTCGGAAAAAATCATCGAATCAATGATATTGGAAGTCCCTGTAAGACGATTTTTCAGATACATTAAGAGTAATGACAACGAAGACAATCTCTGTTGCCCGTCGATAATTGCTTTTTCGTCTCCGGCAAAAACAATCGATCCCATGAAATATACTCCGTACTTTGCAACGTCCTCGCGCAGATGTTCGGGCTTATAATTTTTTAAAAATTCCGTCGTAAGGTCGTCAATCAACTCTTCGACGTGCTTGCGTTGCCAACGATATTCGCGCTGATAATAATGAAGTGTGTATTTTTTGCTTTGAAGTAACTCGCGCAGACTTTTCGCTTTACCATCAATTTTTTCCATTAAAAGTTACTCCACAGTTACCGACTTTGCCAAATTGCGCGGCTTGTCAACGTCGCAACCTCTGGTTATCGCCGCGTAATACGCAAGCAGTTGCAAAGGAACAACCGTCAACAAGGGAATTAAAAGTTCATCGGTTTCGGGAACAAAAATCACATGGTCGAGATATTTTTCAAGTTCGGTGTCGCCCGCCGCCGCAATTCCTATGACAATCGCATCGCGAGCTTTGACTTCTTTAATGTTCGACAAAGTTTTTTCGTAGACGCTTTTTTGTGTGGCAAGCGCGATAACCGGCACGCCTTCGACAATCAGAGCCAAAGTTCCGTGCTTGAGTTCGCCAGACGCATAAGCCTCCGCGTGTATGTAGGAAATTTCTTTCAGCTTGAGCGCGCCTTCCAATGCAACGTCATAATCAAGAGCACGTCCGATATAAAAAACATCTTCGTTGAAGCCGTATTGCCGCGCAAAAGTTTTTATCGGCTCCACGTCCGAGAGAGTTTCCGAAATCTGCGCGGGAATTTTTTTCAAGCGGCAAATCAATTCGCGAATTCTTTCATCGGATAAAGTTTCGCAAATCTGCGCCATGTACAAAGCCAGCATGAACATTAAAATTAATTGCGTCGTGTAAGCTTTTGTTGAAGCAACGGCAATTTCCGGACCCGCCCAAGTGTGAATCACTTGATGAGCCTCGCGGGCTATCGACGAGCCGACAACATTTGTTATCGCCAAAGTTTTCGCGCCGAGTCTTTTTGATTCTTTCAACGCGGCTAAAGTGTCCGAAGTCTCGCCCGATTGACTGACGACGATAACCAAAGTTTTTTCGTCGACAATCGGATCACGGTAACGGTATTCGCTAGCCAAATCGACTTCAACCAATTTCCGCGCCAACTTTTCGATATAAAATTTCCCGACAAGCCCCGCATGATAAGCCGTGCCGCACGCCACAATATAAATTTTGTCGATGCCGTCAAGAAAATTTTTATCCCAGTTGAGTTCGTCAAGAATAATCGCGCCGCCGTCTTTGGCAATGCGTTTACTCATTGTGTCCCGGACGGCTTTTGGTTGCTCGTTAATTTCCTTCAGCATGAAATGTTCGTAGCCGCCCTTTTCAGCCGCCTCCGCATTCCAAGTCACATGAAAAATTTTTTTGTCAACCGATTTTCCCTGCCTGTTCAAAATCTGCACGGAATTTTTTTTGACAACCGCAATTTCACCGTCGTTTAAAATGTAAGTCTGTCGCGTGTGATTGATTATCGCGGGAATGTCGGAGGCGATAAAATTTTCTCCGCGCCCCAAGCCGATGATTAAAGGATTGTCCTGTTTCGCGCAGATTAAAATATCGGGATGCGCCTTCGCCATGAAAGCCAGCGAATAAGAGCCTTCGATTTTATTTAAAACTTCGCGAACCGCCTCGACAAAATCTCCGCGATAAATTTCTTCCAGCAAATGCGCTATAACTTCGGTATCGGTCTCTGAAGAAAATTTATGTCCCTTCGCGATTAAATCTTCTTTAATCGGCAAATAATTTTCTATGATGCCGTTGTGGACAACGACAAAATTTCCGTGACAATCTGTGTGAGGATGGGCGTTGCTGTCGGAAGGTCGCCCGTGAGTTGCCCAGCGCGTATGTCCGATTCCAACCGTGCCTTCCGGCAAACGATTTTTGAGCTTATCTTTCAGCGCGTCGAGCCGACCGACTGTCTTTTCAATAAAAATATTTTCGCCGCAGTCAACGGCAATTCCCGCCGAGTCATAGCCGCGATATTCCAATTTTGTTAGCCCGTCCAAAAGAATCGGTGCCGCTTTTTTCTCGCCGATATATCCAACTATTCCGCACATAAATTTTTCCTCCAAGATTTTTTTTCGTTCGAGCGCGTCAGAAGGATGCAACGTCACGTTGCTCCTCCTGAATTTTCAATGAATCAATTGCGGCGATTATATCTTATCGATTTTGCGCCGTCAACAAAGCTGTATGCAAAAAAGAGCCGAGAGATTTTCCCTCAGCTCTTTTTGATTTTTGGCAAAAATTATTTGCGGCGATAAACAATGTTGTTGCGCATGAAATATTCAAACGGGAAACTCAAGCAGTGAACAAGCCGCGTGAACGGGAACAAAATCATGGTCAGCATTGCAAGGAGCAAATGACATTTAAAAATAATCGGGACGTCCGCCATAAGTTCAGCGTCCGGGCTCATTGCCAAAACCGAACGGAACCACGGCGAAATTGTCTCGCGATAATTAAACTCGTCGCCCAAAAGTCCGACGGCATTTAAAAGAGTTCCGCCAAAGCCCGTGATAATCGTTAAGCCCAACACAAGATAAATCACGCCGTCCATTTGAGAAGTGTTGACTTTCATACGCGGGGTATCGAATCTTCTGCGCATTAAGAGAAAAAATCCGAGCAGGAAAAAAATTCCGGCGGGAATGCCGCCGCCCAGCGCGATTATGTGATAGAGATGTTCGCTTATGCCGACGCCGTCCGTCAAAGATTTTGGAATAAGAATTCCGATTATATGTCCGCCGAGTGCCATGAAAAGTCCGAGATGGAAAAGCGGTCCCGCAACTTTCAAGCTGTCCTTCGCCAAAAATTGACTGGATTTTGTCGTCCAGCCGCGCTCGCCCGTCCAATAGCGATAAGCCGTGCCCAAAACTATAAAGGTTATTGCGATATAGGGCAACGCGCCCCAAAAAAATCCGCTCATTTTGTCACCTCCAAAGCCGAAAGTTGCGCCAAGATTATATCGAGCAAAAAGACTTGCGGAAGTTTTGCCTCAATAAATCTGTCGCGCAGAAGTTCGATTTTGCTTTTTGATGTCTCCAAAATTTTTTTTGCCTGCGCGGGCTCTACTGTCGTTGCCAATTCCAAAAGTGCAGGCAGATAATCGGGCAATTCCTTTTGCAAATCGAAACCGTTTTCAAGGAAAAGTTGTTTGAAGTCGTGCATTTCATTTGACTGCTTGCCGAAATCCGTCCGATTGTGCGTCGTCAAATAAAGATTCGTGTTCTGCGAGAAATCAAATTTGCGAACGTATTCGCGCTCATATTCTTTTGCCCCGAATTGTTCAATGTAGTCAAATAAATCTTGAAAAATTTCTCGCGGCTGTTGAGTTTTGAGTTCCAAAGCGGCGGCGCGATATTCGGGAAATTCTTCCCACCAAGCGGCGTCGGGATATTCAAGCAGAAACGCAACAATTTTCAAAGTGTTTTTGTATTCCTCCATAATCAAATGCTCCTTCGGATTTTGAAATTTTTAATTGCACATTACTAATTGCACATTACTAATTAACAAAATCCTCCCGGGCAAACGTAACCTGCAGAGCCTTGCAATTCGCGAAGTTCATCATGAGTTTTGCCCTGCAAGCCCGCCGGCAATTTGATTCGCTCGGAATATTTTGCAATGGCAAGGAGCTTATACATTTTTTCATATTCGTAAATGTCAAACTCCAAATTTTGCGGCGGAGCTTCGCCGATTTCTTTTTTGCGCATAACCGTTCGCATGTCAAGGAGCCTTTGAAGAACTTGCAAAATAATATTCGTATTGCCTGCCGTGAAAAGTTCCGCAAGATATTTTACGGGTATTCGCATTGCTTCCGAGTTCGGGATATAAACTTTGTCCTCAAATTTTTTTGCAATGGGCGAAAGCGGCGGGATATACCAAACCATCGGGAGCGTCCGAAATTCGGGATGGAGCGGCAACGCCAAATTCCAACCTTTAATCAGCTGATAAGCGGGAGAAATTTTCGCCGCGTTCAAAACCGCCTCCGAAACTCCTTCTTTCCGCGCAGATTCCATGACTTCGGGATCGTTGGGATTTTTAATCAAGCCAAGAACATTTGCATAAATCATTTTCGGATCCGAAGTTTTGGCGGCGTCGAGAACTTGATCCATGTCGTAAAGCAAAACGCCCATGTAACGAATCCTGCCCACGCAAGTATCCGTGCAAACCGTCGGCAAGCCGTTTTCAAGGCGCGGATAACATAAAGTGCATTTCTCCGCCTTGTTGGTTTTCCAGTTGTAATAAACTTTTTTGTAGGGACAAGCGGGTATGCAATGACGCCAGCCGCGACAAATATCTTGACTGACAAGGACAACGCCGTCTTCTTCGCGCTTGTAAATCGCGCCGGAAGGACAAGCCGCCACACATGCGGGATTCAAACAGTGATTGCAATTTCGCGGCAAGTATTTCATGAAAATGTCGCTGAACTCAAGCGCAATTTCTTCGCCGATTTTTTTAAGGTTAATGTCTTTGCGGGCATCCTCGCCGCCGGCAAGATCGTCGTTCCAATTCGGTCCCCACTTTATCTCCATGCGCCGCTGACTTATCAACGAACGCGGACGCGCCACAGGTTGATGTTTTCTGCGCGGAGAAGTTATCAGCGTCTCATAATCATAAGTCCACGGCTCGTAATAATCGTCCATTTCGGGCTGTTGCGGGTGATAAAAAAGTTTCAAAAGGCGTCCGAGTTTCGAGCCCGTCTTCAAAACCAAATCGCCGCCGTCGAGTTCCCAACCGCCTTTCCAATGATCTTGATCCTCCCAATTTTTCGGGTAGCCGATACCGGGTTTTGTTTCGACATTGTTAAAATACATGTACTCCGCGCCGGGACGATTCGTCCAAACATTTTTGCAGGTGATGGAGCAGGTGTGGCA
>CALFJC010000105.1 GCA_937877655.1 uncultured Selenomonadales bacterium | reverse complement strand
ACGGAAAGTTCCAAGCCGCCGTCTTCCGAACCGGGCGCGAAAGTAAGTCCGTCCGTGCCGATAGAAATTGCGCCGCCCGCTGCGTCCGTCGCCTTGAAATTGACAATGTAATCGTCAGAGAACTTAATTTGCAATTCGGTACCTTCGACGACGTTTAACGCCCCGTCCGTCCCGAAGAGGAAGCCGCCGCTTAAAATTTCAATTTCGGCAGTCATGGAACCGTCCGCACTGCCCAGCGAAAGATTCAATGTGCCGTCGCCTTCCTGCGGCGTAATGGAAATTCCGCTTGCCGTCAAAGAAATTTTGCTGGCGGCGTCGCCCGAAGCGGTTGCTGTCATTGTGTAATTGTCAAAGGCAAGAGAAAATGCCGTGCCGTCTTTCAAAGTGAGCAAGTCGGTTACGGGATTGATAGTCATTGCGCCGTTGACTGTGACAGTATTTTGGAAAACGGTTTCGCCGTTTTGTTTAAGCGCAATGGCAAGGTTGCCGTCGTTTTCGTCGGGCGTGATTGTAAAGCTGCCGTCTGTGTTCGCTTCCATTTTAAAGCTTGCGTCGCCGCCGACAATTTCAAAATCCATTCCCTGCGAACCGTCCGTGCCAAGCCCAAGCGAAATTTTCGTGCCTTCGGTGAAGGAAAATTTTTTCTCGTCGGAATCGAAAGTAATTGATCCGTCCGTGATATTCAATTCGCCTGCGAAAACGGGCGTGCCGTCTTTGGTGAGCAAAAGATAAAGTCCGCCGTCATTTTCTCCGGGCGTGAAAGAAATTCCGTTTTCCGTCAAAGAAATATTGGTAGTGGCGTCGCCCGTCGCGGTTATCGTCGAAACGTAATTGTTCCATTTGAAATTGAAACTCGTCCCTTCCGTGAAAGTAACGGCTTTATCGTAGCCGAAAGTGACTGTGCCGCTCGTGCATTCCAATTCGCCCGAAATAATTTCCGAGCCGCCGCGGCTGAGAGCTACGTTAAGCGTGCCGTCGCCCGTGTTCGGAACAAAAACCATGCCGCTTTCGCCCAGCTCGAAATTCAAGCCTGCGTCGCCGTTGACAGCGGTTGCCGTCACTCTGTAGTCTCCTATTTTTAGAACTTCGCTTGAGCCTTCAACGAGGGTAACACCGCGTTCAAAGAAATTGTTGATAACCTTACCGAGTTGTTCCAAATTAAGTTCGCGGACATCAGTTCCGTTGGTTAAGCTGAAGTCGCTGATAACTCGTTCGGCGTCGGAAATTAAGGCGGTACTTGTGAAAGTGTAAGTCGAGTCGTAATCAAAATGATTTTGGTTGCGCAAGAGGAAATCGCCGCGTTGAGTGACAAGAGCGAGATCGGAGCCCGCGCTTATGTCAAGTGTGCTACCGTTGTACGTGAATTCGCCGCTGATATATTCAATCGGGAACGGCGTTGTTGAAATGACTTCGCCGTCACTCGTGGCAGTGAAAGTTACTGCGCCGTCCGTCGCGTCGAAAGTGACTTTCGGAGAATCTTCCAAGCCCGCAACTGTTGCTTGAACTTTTCCGCTTGCAATGCCCGAAACTTTTCCGTCGAGATTGAGTATCGCGTCACCGTCAAGCGCGGTGTAAGTCACGCCGTCAAGCGTAAATGATTCGCCCGCCGAAATTGTCTGCGCGTCGAACCTTTGTAAATCGAAAATAAAACCTTCCATAAAAAAGCCTCCAAATTAAGCATTAGTTTTATTGACAAAGTCGTTATGTTCGTCGTTGACGTAGAAAGTTTGATCTCCGAGCACGAAGCCGCAATTTTCCGCGTCATTGACAGTGAGCTTGCCGCCGTCCGTGAAATTAATTGCAATCGAGCCGTTTCTAAATTCGGTGC
>CALFJC010000104.1 GCA_937877655.1 uncultured Selenomonadales bacterium | reverse complement strand
GTCAGAGCGCGTTTCTTTTTGCTACTTTTTCTTTGGCGCAACAAAGAAAAAGTAGATTCTACATACAAAAATTATTTTAAAATTCAATCGAAACGACGAGCCGCCGCCACGACAGCGGTTCTGCGAATCCACTTTTGAGCGAAGAGGGGATGAACAAATTTTAAAATCGGCTTGCGAATTTTGCAATTAAATCTTTTACGTGATACAATCTCAAAAAAATTTTGCGGAGGAACTTCAATGATAAAAATAATTTTCTCGGATATGGACGGAACACTTCTTACAAGTGAAAATAAATTGCCCGAAGACTTCGACGCGATAATTTCTGAACTCAAAAGCCGCAACGTCATATTTGCTCCCGCCAGCGGGCGGCAATACGCTTCTTTGCTTCGTTCGTTTGAAAAATATCGCGACGAATTTTTGTTTGTGGCTGAAGGCGGCACACTCGTCATGTATCGCGACAAAGAAATTTTCAGCCACACAATGGAAGTCGAGACCGTCAAAAAAATTTTGGCGGCGGGCGCGAAAATGAACGATATTATGTGCGTTTGGTGCGGCAAAAATGATTCCTACATTCTTCGCGACTTCGACAAGCCCGAATACACCGCCGACATGGATAAATATTACACGCACAGAATCCCCGTCGAAAGTTGGGACGAAGTTTCTGACACGCCGATAAAAGTTGCGCTTTACGACAAAACGGGCAATGCCAAGAAAAATATTTACGACAAGCTCGCGGAGTTTCATGATTCGTTGCAAGTCGTTCAAACCATTGATTGGTGGGTTGATGTCTCGTCACTCGGCGCAAATAAGGGCGAGGCGATTGAACACGTTCAGCAAGCACTGAACATAAAGCCCGAAGAATGCGCGGCGTTCGGCGATTACATGAATGATTGCGAAATGCTTCAAGCCGTCGGCTACAGTTTTGCAATGGCAAATGCTCATCCCGATTTGAAAAAATTTGCGAAGTTCGAGACGTTGAGTTGTGATCAAGGCGGAGTTATCGCGGGCATTCGCAAACTTATGGCTGACGGTTTAATATAAAAAATTTTGGAGGTTATCGAATGGTAACAGCAGTATTCCCTGCCGCCGGCGCGAGCAAACGCATGGGCGATTTCTGCGGCATAAATAAAAATTTGTTGGAGCTTAGAGGAGTACCGATTTTGATTCGGAGCTTGAAAACATTTTCCAAAGTCGAGCGCGTGAATTTTTTGATTGTGGTAGTCGGAGCGCATGAAGTCGAGACGGTAACGAAACTTTTGAAGGCGACGAAAGATTTAAAGCCGTGGATAGTGACGGTCGGCGGAAGCGAGCGGCAATATTCAATCGCGAACGGCTTAAAACTTTTGCCTGACGACGCGGAAATAGTTTTGGTACACGACGCGGCAAGACCGTTGGTAAGCGTTCGGACGATAAATGACGTTATCGACGCCGCGGAAAAATTCGGCGGGGCGATAGCTGCTGTTCCCGAAAAAAATACGATAAAAGTAATTGACGAAGAAGGATTTGTGAGATACACGCCGCCGCGAGCGCAACTTGTCAACGTTCAGACACCGCAAGGATTCAGACGCGAAATTTTATTGAAGGCTTACGCGCGCGCCGCCGAAGAAGAATTTTTGGGCACGGACGATTCAAGTTTGGTTGAGCAACTGGCTTTGAAAATAAAAGTTGTGGCGGGCGGCTACGAAAATTTAAAAATCACGACGCCCGAAGATATTCATGTTGCTGAAACTTTTTTGCAAAGGAACGGTGAAAGATGATTCGATTCGGTATCGGCTATGACGTTCACAAACTCGTACAGGGCAGGAAATTAATTTTGGGCGGCGTGGAAATTCCGCACACATTGGGGCTTGAGGCACATTCGGACGGAGACGTTTTGATTCACGCGATAATGGATGCACTTTTGGGCGCGGCGGCTCTCGGCGACATCGGACAACATTTTCCGATGACGGCGGAGTTTAAAGACATTTCCAGCGTCAAACTTTTGAAAAGAGTTTGTGCTCTCATCAAAGAAAAAGGCTATTCAATCGGCAATGTTGATTCGATAGTTGTTGCGCAGAAGCCGAAACTCGCGCCGCACATTTTGCAAATGCGGGAAAGATTGTCGGAGATTATGCAAGTCGAAATTGACGCGGTAAGCGTTAAGGCGACGACGGAAGAAGGACTCGGCTTTACGGGCACGGAGCAGGGCATTGCGGCATATGCTGTTGTCGGGTTGGAAAAATGAAATTTTTTTCTCGTATCAAAAAAGATATTCGCGTTGTCTTTGAACGCGACCCTGCGGCGAAAAGTGTTTTGGAAGTCGTCCTGTGTTATTCGGGGCTCCATGCAATTTGGTTGCACAGAATTTCACATTTCCTTTTCAAACGCGGCTGGATAGTTTCTGCGCGGCTTGTCTCCAACTTTTGCAGATTTTTGACGGGAATAGAAATTCATCCCGGCGCGACAATCGGCGACGGACTTTTTATAGATCACGGCACGGGGATTGTAATCGGAGAGACGGCGGAACTCGGAAAAAATGTGACGCTTTATCAAGGTGTGACGCTCGGCGGCACGGGCAAAGAAAAAGGCAAGCGACATCCGACGATAGGAAATAATGTTGTCGTGGCGACGGGCGCGAAAGTTTTGGGCTCGTTCAAAGTCGGCGATCATGCAAAAATCGGCGCGGGCTCGGTTGTCTTGAAAGAAGTTCCGCCGCACGCGACGGTTGTCGGCATTCCCGGAAGAGTTGTCGTCCTTCACGGAACGCGAGTTCATAACGAGGAAGAATATCGCGAGGCACTTATGGAGCTTTGCAGAACTCGCGGCTACGATGCGAATAATCCGCATGTCCGCGCAGAATTGCTGGAAGAAATTGACGTTGATTTGAATCATGACATTTTGCCCGACCCCGAACGTGAAATGATTGAAATTGCGCTCCGACAAATTCAGCGGCTTGAACAGCGCGTCAGCGAATTGGAAACGGAACTTGCCGCCGCTCGCGCTGAAATTTCGGCTGAAGCCATGCGTACTTCTTCTTTGGAAATTTCTTTGT
>CALFJC010000103.1 GCA_937877655.1 uncultured Selenomonadales bacterium | reverse complement strand
ACAATTTAAACCGACAAAAATTTTTCATGTCGGCACGGCGAAAAGAAGTTATGAGGCTAGCAATGCGCAGCGTTGCGTACAATCGCGGCTGACACATTCAAAATTTTAAACGGCAAGGCGCGACATTTGGATGCAACGTCACGTTGCCGGCGAAGGCGGAACTTCTTCAATCAGACTTCACACAATTTAAACCGACAAAAATTTTTCATGTCGGCACGGCGAAAAGAAGTTATGAGGCTAGCAATGCGCAGCGTTGCGTACAATCGCGGCTGACACATTCAAAATTTTAAACGGCAAGGCGCGACATTTGGATGCAACGTCACGTTGCCGCGTCAGCTGTTTGCGCACTTTTTAAAAGTGCAAAAAATTTTCCCCGACAATGCGGCGGGGATTTTTTTATGCTATAATGCTTGAGAAGTTTTTATGAGGAGGAGGATTTTTTATGAAATATTATCCGTTGCGCCCGATTCAACGTTGGCTGGTCGATACGCATTTCAACAAAGCAAAGTCGACGATGATGAATATCGGCGGGCTTTTTAAACTTTCGCCGCAAATTGATGTTCAACGCCTTGAAGAGGCGATTAACGAAATTTTGAATTCTAATGACATTTTTCGTTGCCGATTGGTTTTTCATCCCGAAACATTTAATCTTTGTCAAACTTTCGACGGCGAGATTTTTCCCGTCATAATTGAGGAATGGACGGACGAAGAATTTCAGTTTATACAAAAATATTTAACCGAGCCTTACGATTTGATTGACAAGCCGCTTTATCGCGTTTACATTTTCAAGACGCCCGGCGCGAATTATCTTTTCTTTACGCAGATTTTTATCATGCGACAATGGACGGCGTCGCGGCATCATATTTATTTACTCGCGAAGTTGAAGGAGCCTATCGCGGTCGTAACAAGAAAAAATTTCCGAGTTATGCCGAATACGTGGAAGAAGAAGCCGCAATTTCGCCCGACGAACTCGCCGAAGGACACGATTATTGGAAAAAAATGTTGGCGTCCTTCGACGAGAAAAAACATTTGCCGCCCGTTGACGTTGAAGGCGTGGCGGCTTGGACGCAAGGAAATTTTGATTACGAGTTAAAAAATATCTCGAACGAATTTTTCAGAGAAAGTCGCCTCAACGAAAACATTTATTTTTTGGGCGCGAGCATGTTGACTTTGGCGAAAATCACGGGCTCGAAAGAATCAATTATGAGTTGGATTCACAACGGGCGAACGACAATGCGCGAGCGGCGATTGATGGGTTTGATGTTGGAGCAATTTCCCTGCGCATGGGACTTTCACGAAGACATTTCGGTCGGCGAGTTCTTGAATAAATTGTTCGGGCAAACGCAAATTTCCATGACTTATCGCAAAAGTTTGGACGTGGTTTACAACAACGGGCTTGAAGATGATTGCGTCAGTTTTATTTTCCAAAAGCATATAAACGGAGATTTGGTAATTGCGGACACAACTTCTGAAGTCATTTACCTTCCGCCCAATGAAATTTCCGCCGCCGAAAACGCGCTGGACATTGAAATTGACGAAACCGACACGGGCTTTTACGAATTGTTTTTGGATTATGACGCAAGCCGTTATTCGGAGGCGGCAATGAAAAATTTTGCGGAAACAATGAACGAAATTTTAATTGCGATGAAAAATCCCGACAAAAAAATTTCGGAGATTCTCGGCTGAAATTTTTTGACGATAAAAATCTTTGGCGGCGTTTCTTGATTGAGACGCCGTTTTTTAGTAAAATGCGGCAAATTTTTTTTAGGGAAAAGGGAAACGGGAAAAGGGAAAAGGGATAAGTTTTCATTCCTAATTCCTAATTCATAATTCCTAATTGACAGAAAGGTTGCTGGGAAATGAAAAGAGAACTTATACGCTTGGAAAATGTCGCCAAGTCTTTTGGAAATTTGCTTGTGCTCGACGAAATTGATTTGTCGATTCACGAGAGCGAATTTATTACGCTGTTGGGTCCTTCGGGTTGCGGCAAAACAACGATGCTCCGAATAATCGGCGGCTTTGAAATGCCCGACACGGGACGCGTGATTTTCGACGGAAAAGACATTACAAATCTTCCGCCGAATCGAAGACCGATTAATACGGTTTTCCAAAAGTATTCTCTCTTTTCTCACATGAACGTTGAGGAAAATATTTCTTTCGGTCCGAAAATTGCGGGCAAAAGTGCGGATTATATTCGCGACAAAATTAAATACGCCCTTAAGCTCGTCAATCTCGAAGGTTACGAAAAACACGACGTGACACGTTTAAGCGGCGGTCAGCAACAGCGAATTGCTATCGCCCGCGCCGTCGTCAACGAGCCGAAAGTTTTATTGCTTGACGAACCTTTAAGCGCGTTGGATTTGAAATTGCGTCGGAACATGCGGCGGGAACTCGTCCGCATTAACAAGGAGACGGGCATAACTTTTATTTTTGTGACACATGACCAAGAAGAAGCTTTGTCGATGAGCGACCGCGTTGTCGTCATGAATCAAGGTTACATTCAGCAAGTCGGCACGCCCGAAAATGTTTACAACGAGCCGGAAAATGCATTTGTGGCTGATTTTATCGGCGACAGCAACATAATTGACGGCGTCATGATTCGCGACGGGCTTGTTAAGATTTTGGACAGAGAATATCCTTGCGTTGACAGCGGCTTTCCCGAAAATTGCCCCGTTGACGTGCAGATTCGCCCCGAAGACATTAAACTTGCCGCGCCGCAGGAAGGAGCTTTCAACGGCGTTGTTACCCGCGCAGTTTTTTGGGGAATGTCTTACGATATAAATGTTGAGGCGGACGGTTTTGAGTGGTTGATTCAATCGACGACGGGACGAAAAGTCGGCGAGCAGGTAAGTTTGCATGTCGCGCCCGAAAATATCCAAATCATGAGTAAACCGCAATCCGAAGATGAAGAGGTTGCGAAAGACAGTTAGAAGTGTTAAATGATCGGTGAGCAAAAAAATTCTTCACTCAGCAATAAAAAATTTGTAACGAAATGATATTACCTGCGTAAAAAGAAGTGCAGGGCTTGAAAATTTCATCGGTAGTGATGCCTGCAGACACGAGTTGTAAAAAATTTTTGACAGCTCCTAATGAAATGCTCATTTCGACGTATATATAAGCGAAAAACTTTCTGGGAGGTGATTTCATGAATATCGAACTCGTAAGCGGCAACGGATTCATTCGCAACGCAAAAAATTTTTTCGACTCCTCCTAATGAAATGCTCGTCTCGACGTGTAAACAAACTTTTTAAGGAGTGATTTTTATGGCAACATGGCACAATCGCAGAGGTCACAAGTCTTACAATCACAACATAAAAGGCACTGAAGGCAACGATCGCCTTAACAACCCAAGTAACCATGATAAGGTAACAATTCAAGCTCTCGGCGGTGACGACACAGTTGACAATAGCGGCGGCATTACCCATATTTACGCCGGCACAGGCAATGACATCGTTAACAGTAATGGTAGCTATGTCCGCATTTATGGCGAAGATGGCAATGATTCGATTTCAAACTTTGGTAATTCCTACGGCGAAATCCGCGCCGGAAATGGCAATGACAGCATTACCTTCAATAAAGGTGCCGACGCACAAATTCACGGCGACGCAGGCGACGACTACATTTCCAACTTAGGCTACCGATCCAAGATTTACGGCGGTGCAGGTAACGATACCATTATCAATCGCGATCCCGGTCCCAATCAACCTTCCTACGTTGTGAATGGCTACGCGAATTTTATGGACGGCGGCGACGGCAACGACTACATTAGAAATGAAGCATTAAAAAATTTGCATTCTGCTACGATTGTCGGCTTCAGGAGCGGCAGCCGCTTCCCGGTTATGGAAGTCCGAAAGTATTACGCCACGATTAACGGCGGCGCGGGCAATGACACAATCGAAAACAGAGGCTCCGATGTTACAATCGAAGGCGGCACCGGCGATGATCTTATCAGCTTGGCAAGTGACACGAAAAATAATTTGATTCAATACAAATCGGGCGACGGCAACGACACGATTATCGGCTTCAATGATACTTCGACCTTGAAAATCGGAGACGGCACGGGCACTTACTCCACAATAAAAAGCGGTTCGGATATTATTGTCCTTGTCGGCGAAGACAAAATTACTCTGCAAGGCGCGGCGTCTTTATCCAAAGTCAATATCAGTGGTCAGTTTATTCAGACAAATTTTGATAACAGCCAAAACAATACTGCGCTCGTCGCCAATGACTTGGACAACACCATTGAAAACAGCGGCTCGAACGTCACGATTCAAGCTGAAGCCGGCAACGATTCCATTAACAACGGCGGCAGTAACGTCAGCATAAACGGCGGTGCGGGAAACGATACCATTGAAAATAACGGCTCCAGCGTCACAATCGATGGCGGCAACGGCAATGATTCCATTACCAACAGCGGCGAGA
>CALFJC010000102.1 GCA_937877655.1 uncultured Selenomonadales bacterium | reverse complement strand
AAAAAAGTTCCGATAATCGCAATGACGGCGAACGCTTTTGATGAAGACGTTCAGCGATCACTCAAAGCGGGCATGAATGCTCATTTGACAAAACCCGCCGACCCCGAACAACTTTATAAAACTCTTCAGGAACTGATTCAAGATTGACAGGAGGAAAAATTTATGGCAACGATAATTGCGCCGTCGATACTCTCGGCGGACTTCGCGCATCTGGCAGACGAAATTAAAAAGGTAACGGACGCGGGCGCGGAATATGTTCATGTTGACGTTATGGACGGAACTTTTGTCCCCGAAATTACAATCGGCGCGGGCGTCGTCAAGAGCCTGCGCGGAGTAACCGACGCCGTTATTGACGTTCATTTAATGGTTGAGCATCCCGAAACGCAGATTGAAAGTTTTGCGAAGGCGGGAGCCGACATTATAACTTTTCACGTCGAGGCAACGAATCATGCGCACAGAGTGATTCAAAAAATTCACGAGCTCGGTTGCAAGGCGGGCGTCGCATTAAATCCCGGCACTTCCCTTTCCGCGATTGAGGAACTTATTGAAGATGCCGACATGGTTTTGGTTATGACAGTCAATCCCGGCTACGGCGGACAAAAATTTATCGAGTCGCAACTGGGCAAAATTCACATGCTCTATCACATGATCGAGGAGATGGAGACCGAATGTGATATTGAGGTTGACGGCGGCATTAACGCCGAAACTTCGCTTGACGTTCGCGAGGCGGGCGCAAATGTTTTGGTTGCGGGTTCGGCAATTTACGGAGCAAAAGACGTTGCCAAAGCGATTAAAGACATTCGCGGCAAAGAAATTCTTCATCATCACCATCACGATGACGAAGAATTTTAAATTCATAGATCTATTTGCGGGAATAGGCGGAATTCGATTAGGGTTTGAATCTGTCGGCGGCAAATGCGTTTTCTCGTCCGAGATTAATGAGGATGCTTGCAAAACCTACGAAGCAAATTTCAATGAACGTCCGAACGGCGACATAAGGAAAATTTCCGCTGAGGAAATTCCCGACTTTGATATTTTGCTTGGCGGTTTTCCCTGTCAAGCTTTTTCTGTTATCGGAAAACGTGACGGCTTTGACAATGAAACTTCCGGCACATTATTTTTTGAGATCGAACGAATTATAAAAGCCAAACGTCCGCTTGCGTTTATGTTGGAGAATGTCCGAAATTTGACATCTCACAACGGCGGAAAAACTTTTCGGATTGTAACGGATCATCTTAAGCGACTCGGCTATTATGTTCACTCAAAAATTTTGAACGCACTTGATTACGGACTCCCGCAAAAGCGCGAGCGAATTATAATCGTCGGCTTTTCGGAGAATGTTTTCTTTAAATTTCCTGCTCCGCTGATTCATCGTAAAACTCTGAAAGAAATTTTGCAGACAGATGTCCCGCGCAGATATTACGTCAACGAAAATATTCATGATTCACGATTGGCGCGACTCAAGATTAAAAATTTCCCCAAGCCGTACATTTCTCATGAAAATATTTCAAAATCTGTAACTCCGCACGAATATTGTTCGGCATTGCGGGCGGAAGCCTCTGCAAATTATATTTTGATAAATGACGAGCGCAGACCGACTGAAAGGGAGCTTCTTCGCTTGCAAGGTTTTCCCGAAGACTTCAAAATTGTCGTGCCGTACAGCAAACTCCGCCGTCAATGCGGAAATTCTGTAGCAGTACCGATGATTGAGGCGGTCGCAAGAGAAATGATTATCTCTTTATATGGAAAGTAATTTTTATGAATTCAAAATTATTTAACACCGATAAATTTGCTCCGCCGTATCCTCTCGGCGACTTTCCCGAAAATTTTATTTCGATTGTCGGCAAAGAAATTGTTTATCTCTTGTGCACTAAGGCGACAACGTCACTTGAAGGTGTGGAATGGGAAAGAATTTTCGCAAAAGCCATAGGAGCTTCATGGAAACCTTCGGTCGTCGGTTTGGATGATGTTGTTTTGAAAAATTGTTCTTGGTCAGCCAAAACGGTTAAAGGCATTATTAACAAAAAAGCCGATCCTGCCTTGATTGGACATGAGGTTATAGCCATATGGAATGCTCGCGTTGAAAATGTCCGAACTCGTTTTCCTTACTTGAGAACCGTCGTTTTAATTAAATCCGAAGATTTGCTGACGTTGAGAATCTTTGAAATTGAAACGAAAAGTTATGATGCCGATCTTTATTCTTGGATTTGGAATGAACGCGGTAATTTGGAAGGACATTTTAAAGGTAAACATTGCTTTACATGTCAACCGCACGGCAGTCAATTCACGATTATTGAAGATATTCCGACCAACTGCATTAATTTTAAAATTAAAAGTGTTCCAAAACTTGAGGAAGAAACCGTTTTAAAATCAATCGGCTTTGATTCGTCATGGATAAATTTGCTTTAAGGAGAGGCGTAAAATGGTTTTCGATTCACATATACACACGAAATTTTCGGCGGACTCCAAGATGACGGCGGCGGACGCGCTTGCAAAGGCGGAGAGTTTAAATTTGGGCGTCGTGTTCACGGAGCATTTTGATTACGGCGTTGAACTTGACGGCAGAGAATTTTCTTTCAAGCCAGCCGAATATTTCAGCGAATATAAAAATCTGCGCGGAGATAAAGTGAGACTCGGCGTTGAAATGGGCATGAGAAAATCTGCGCGGGAAGTTAATAAAAAATTTCTGGCGCAAGCCGATTTTGATTTTATTATCGGCTCGATTCACCTTGTCGACGACTTGGACATTTATTATCCCGAATTTTACGTTGGCAAGGACAAGGCGACGGCTTATCAAAAATATTTTCAACAAATGGCGACGGAGGCTTCTGTCGGCGACTTCGACGCGCTGGGGCATATCGATTACATTTGCCGCGCCGCGCCCTATGATGATCCCGAAATTGATTATCCGACTTTCAAAGCGGAGATTGATGATGTTTTGAAAATTATTGTCGGGCGGGGAAAAATTTTGGAGCTGAACACTCGACGCTTCGATAAATCCCGCGCAGTTGAAGAATTGGTTTCGGTTTACAAAAAATATCGGGAACTCGGCGGAAAATTTATAACAATCGGTTCGGATGCGCACAGAGTTTCGGCTGTCGGAAATTATTTTGATAAAGCGTTGAGATTTGTTCACGAACTTGATTTAACGCCCGTAACTTTTTGTGAACGCAAGCTTGAAAAATTTTGATTCCGAAAATAAAATTCGCTCAAGAAGAACCTTGGGCGATTTTTGATTTTGGGAGGGAGAACTCATGAAAAATTTTTTGGCAAGGCAGAGGCAGGACGGATTTTTTTCGATAAGATTTAAATCGGCGGCGGGCAAATTGACGGCGGCGCAACTTTCGGCGATTAACGAACTTGCAGAAAAATTCGGCGACGGTTTCGTTACGTTGACTTCTCGACAGGAAATTTCAATTCCGTTCGTGCGGAAGGAAAGTTTTGCGGAGATGGAAAAGTTCTGCGCGGAAAATAATTTGCAAATTTCGCCTGTCGGAACAATTTTTAAAATGGTAACGGCTTGTCAAGGGATGCGGACTTGTCCCGCCGGAATAATTGATTCGCCGAAAATCGCAATGGAGCTTGACAGTCGACATGGCGGGCGCGAATTGCCTTGTAAAATTACCTGTTCGGTGACGGGTTGCCCGAATAATTGCATGAAAGTTGACGCGAACGACATCGGAGTTAAAGGCGCAGTTGAGCCGCAATTTGTTCGTGAGAATTGTATTTACTGCGGCGCGTGCGCGAAAATTTGTCCCGTCGGAGCGATTGAAATTAATCGCGCAGAAAAAATTTGGACGATTGACCGCGACAAGTGTATAAACTGCGGGCGTTGCGTCAAAATTTGCAAGAAGGCGGCACTGCGCGGCGAAGTCGGTTTCAAAATTTATTTCGCAGGAAAAAATTTTTTGCCGTTGATTCGCGAAGAGGAAACTCTTTATAAAATCATTGACGCGGCTTTGAAATATTTTGCTGAAAACGCCAAAACACGCGAACGACTTTCAAAAATGTTTGAACGGCTCGGCACGGAAGAATTCAAAGAAAAAATCTGCGCGGAAATCGAAACTTGCAGGTAAATATCCCCTTTTTTCTAAAGTGGATTCGCAAAACCATCTCGGCTACTCGTCAACTCTGTTTCGTTTAAAAATATTTTTTTATAGGATCAACTTTTCTTTGACCGAGCAAAGAAAAGTTGCAAAAGAAACTCGCCTCGCAGGGGCGTCGCCGCTTGAACATCCTGTTCAAACGCGGCGTGCGGGCCGGCGTCCATGCCGCCCCTCCAATTTCTCAACCACCCGTGATATTTTGAGCATTTTCTCTAAAAATGGACTCGCAATGTGCGCCCTTTCCTTCTTTCATTTCCGATTCTTGGTTTCAAATTAATTTTCCTTGTTGACAAAACGCGGCGATTAATTTATTATACGGCGCATAATTTCATAATGTTTTACAGGTGATTCGAAAACGAAAGCCTGTGCAACTCGATTAAAGTCGGGCGGCACAGGCTTTTTGAATTTTTAAGGAGGTTATTCAAATGTTTAAGTTCAAAAACTGGGCGAAAATTTTTCTGACGGCGGGATTTATTTTTTCGGCAGGAATGATGAGCGGTTGCGGAGGTGATTCGACATCAAATTCCACAAAAGAATTTCTCAATGTCTCTTACGATCCGACTCGCGAACTTTACGCCGCTTACAACGAAAAATTTCATGAACATTGGACAAAAGAACTCGGCAAAGACGAAATAACTTTGACGCAATCGCACGGCGGAAGCGGCAAGCAAGCCCGCGCAGTCATTGAAGGTTTGGAAGCCGACGTTGTCACTTTGGCTCTGGCTTATGACGTTATCGAAATTAAAAATGCCGGGCTGATAGCGGGCGGCTGGCAAAACGAATTTCCCGATAATTCTTCGCCTTACACTTCGACGATTGTTTTTCTTGTTCGCAAAGGCAATCCGAAAAATATTCAAGACTGGGACGATTTGATTCGCGCCGACGTGGACATTATCACGCCCAATCCCAAAACTTCGGGCGGCGCGCAATGGAATTATCTTGCCGCTTGGGAATATGCTCGCAGAAAATTCAACGGCGACGAGGATAAAATTCGCGACTTCATTAAAAAACTTTTCGGTAATGTTGTAGTTTTGGACAGCGGAGCTCGAGGCGCGACGACAAGTTTCGTTCAACGCGGTCAAGGCGACGTTTTAATTGCTTGGGAAAATGAGGCTCTGTTATCTTTGAAAGGTTCGCCCGACGATTATGAAATTGTCACGCCGAGTTTGAGCATTCTTGCCGAACCGTCCGTTGCGATTGTCGATAAAATTGTTGACAAGAAAAATACTCGCGACATTGCCGAAGAATATATCAAGTATCTTTATTCGGACGAAGGGCAGGAGATAGCCGCGCAGAATTTTTATCGCCCCCGCAACCAAGAAATTTTGGCGAAGTACTCGGACGTTTTCAAACCGCTTGATCTTTTCACAATAGATGAAGCGTTCGGCGGCTGGGTTAAGGCGCACGAACATTTTGCGGACGGCGGCTCCTTCGACCAGATTTATCAAAAGTGAGTGATTGAAAATGGTTGAAGAGCAGGAAATCTTCGTGCAGAATTTTTATCGCCCGCGCAACCAAAAAATTTTGGCGAAGCATTCGGCGGCTGGGTTAAGGCGCACGAACATTTTGCGGACGGCGGCTCCTTCGACC
>CALFJC010000101.1 GCA_937877655.1 uncultured Selenomonadales bacterium | reverse complement strand
TTCTTCATTCCTAATTCCTCATTCCTAATTCCTAATTATTTCCGTGCGGGAGCCACTCCACTTGGATTTTAATTTCTTCGCCCGCTTTGACGTCCATTTTATAAATATAAGGTTTGTCGTGCCAAACGGGAATAACTTTGTCGAAAATAATTTTGTCGTTCACGATGAACTTGGTGAAGTCAATCCAATAAGGAATGCGCTTGGAATTGTCTTCGGGACTGCGAACATCCGAGCCTCTGAGATACAAATTAATTTTCCCTGCGGTTTTGGCTCTAGCTGTGAATTCCAATTCTCCGATATAAGATTGAATCACGTAACCGACGCCGTCTTTGTTGAACCAGTCGGGCTTTTCTATCTTGACTTCTTCGTCAGAGGCGGAAACAATTTGAAAATCCGTTTGTTCCTTCGACATAAATTTAACGTCCAATCTGCCGGTAAAATAAGGTTTGAACTTATCGGGAAGTTGCTTATCTTTATCTTCATGAATTATCGCAAAATCTTGTTCAAGGAAGCGTTGCATGTCACGATAAGGCAAATGATTGCGCTGACTGATCTCGACGTTCTCCAAAACCTTTGTGACTCCGAAAACGGCATACATATAGCAACTGCGCTCGAAAACATGATTTTCATAATAAGCCTTTGCATAACGATAAAGTTCTTCGTCGAAATAAGCGGTGAACAATCCGAAAGTTCTGCTCGATTCAAAAACCGCTTTCAAGCAAGCTTGAGGAAATTCTCTCGGAAAAGATTTATTGTTTTTCCCCGAAGCAAAAATTTTCTCGGCTTGCAAATCTCGCGGTTGTAAATTGAACGGAACCCCCCCCCAATATCTTTATCGGATAAAAAATTACGCGGGAAGCGTTCGTTTAATTTTTGGGCGCAGGCAATGGTTTCGGGCGCAATGGAGCGTTTGCCTTCAAAAGGAAATTTCAACAAATCCGGTGCATAGCGAGTAAATAATAATGCTATCAGCAATTTTGGATCCGGACATTCTGAAGTTTCAAGTTTTAAAGTCTTCACTTTGGGATCAAGTGCAGGCGAGAAAGTCAAACCATTGGCAAAATAAGATTTCAGTATCATCTTTCCGAAATGATGTCTGCATCGTGTATCTTGATACAAATATTGCGCAAGCCATAATGAATCGGGATCTTCAATTTTGTATTTATCTCGAAAGGCACTGAAAGCCGATTCAAGAATGTTTTTTACGGAATCAGAAATTTCACGAGACAAAATGCGCGACTTCGATCCTATTCTCAGTTCACGTTGCCAAAATTTTTCCATCGAGCCGAAGCGAAGCCAATTACCGCGAATAATTTCTCCGCCTGCTCCTTCAAGAGAGTATGATTTATCAATGGCTTTTGCGCTCCCGTAATAGGGCAAATTGCTGAATGTTTGCTTGACATATAAATCAATAGCAAACGTATCTGAAATACTGTTGTTCAAAAATTGGCGGCGGGCAAGCGGCTGATTTAGTTTAAATCCGTAGTGTTCGGCAATTTGGGAAGCAATGGCAAAATCTTCCTTATGGGTATGGAGACCGTCTTCATTTGAATATATACGAATCTTGTTTAAATCTATTCCGGAATTTAACAAAAACACAAAGGAGATACGAGTATCAAAGCCGCCCGACAGAGTGGCTTGAAAAAATTTTGTATGATGAGTGACGCCGCGTAAAACGTTACTCCAAATATCAACCCAGCTGTCTAAATTTGCAACGCCTTCTTTTGAATTTAAAGAAAGTGTATGCTCCCGATAATCAATCAGATCGATCTCAAGTTGTTTCTTCGCCGTGTCAATGTAAAAAACCGCGTTTCTTTCGACGAGCCGAATTTCATTGACGGCGGTTTCAAAGTAAGAATGACTGCTCACTTTATTAACCAAAAGATAATTGCAATAATCGCGATTGACAGTCAGCGGGTAAAGAAATTTTACATGATCAAGCAGACGGAAAAAAGAATTGCTCAGCGCGAAATAATCTCCGTGTCGAAAAAGATAAATGCCCCAGCAACCGTTTACGTCTTGCTTGATTGTAATTTGCCCGTCCTTGACTTCGACATAGACATAACAACCGCGCCCGTCCAAATTTTTAACGGCATCTTCCGTCAAATTGTCCTGTTCGTAAATGCCCGTCGCTTGAATCGAATAGCCGTAAAATTTCGTTTTGACTTCGGAGAGATTGTTTGAATCAATCAGAAAAAATTCCTTCTCAACGTCAAAAAAATTGGTACTGTCCTTCTCAAGCTCCGCAATTTGTGCCAGCAATTTTTTGTGCTCTTCAACATTTTTCATACGCATCATCCTTTTTCAAAAAAATACTTTTTCTTTATAGCAGATCGCCGTTTACATTGTCAAATAAAAAAAACCTGTCGCTTATGACAGGCAATTTTTTTATCCGAAAAAATTTATTCACGCAAGGAATTTTGCATAGTCAACATATTCAAGACCGAGAGCTTCCGCAACATTTTTATTTGTAAGGTTGCCGTCAATGGTGTTGAGACCTTTTGCAAGCCCCGCGTCTTCTTTGCAAGCCGCCTTCCAACCTTTGCCCGCGATTCTTAAAGCGTAAGGCAACGTTGCATTTGTGAGGGCGAGCGTCGAAGTTCTGGAGACCGCGCCCGGAATATTTGCAACGGAATAATGAATCACGCCGTGTTTTACGAAAGTCGGATCGCTGTGGGTTGTGACATGATCGCAAGTGGCAATCGAGCCGCCTTGATCTATCGCAACGTCGACAATAACCGAGCCCTTCTTCATGCTCTTAACCATTTCTTCCGTGACGAGTTGCGGAGTTTTCGCGCCGGGAACAAGTACCGCGCCGATAAGCAAGTCGGCTTGCTTTGTCCATTGCGCAATGTTGTAAGAATTGCTCATGACGGTACAAACTTTTCCGCCGAAAATGTCATCAAGATAGCGGAGGCGTTCAATCGACAGATCAATGATAGTGACACGCGCTCTCATGCCGAGTGCAATTTTTGCCGCGTTCGTACCGACAACTCCGCCGCCGATAATGACGACTTGTCCCGCCGCAACGCCGCTGACGCCGCCGAGCAAAACTCCGCGTCCGCCGTATTGACTTTCAAGGAATTGTGCGCCGAGCTGAATTGACATGCGCCCCGCAATTTCACTCATCGGAGCGAGCAAAGGCAACGTTCTGCCGTCGCGTCCGACAACCGTTTCATAGGCAATGCCCGTAACTTTTTTATCGAGCAAAGCTTTTGTAAGGGCAGGTTCGGGAGCCAAATGCAAATAAGTGAAGAGAGTTTGTCCTTCGTGAAAAAGATCGTATTCGGGTTCGAGCGGCTCTTTGACTTTGATGATAAGTTCCGAGTCGTCAAAAATTTTTTTCTTGTCCGCAACGATCTCCGCGCCCGTTGCAGAATAATCTTCGTCCTCAAAACCGGAGCCGATGCCCGCGCCCTTTTCGATTAAAACTTTATGCCCCGCTTTAACAAGTGCATCCGCGCCGGCAGGCGTCAAGCCTACGCGATTTTCATTGTTCTTAATTTCCTTCGATACGCCGATAACCATATTTTTTCCTCCCAAAAAATTTTTCCTCAAAATAATACACTCGCCAAAAAATGTCAACGATTTTTTAGCCGCTTTACATGCCGCGCCGTCTTTTGTATCATATGCGGGAAAGGAGAGGTTTAAATGTTCAATTTCTCTCGCAAGGACACGGAGTTTTTCGATTTATTTTTGGAGAACGCGAAATTTTTTCATCTGGGCGCGGAGTTGCTTGACGACGTGATAAAAGATCCGAATCAGGCACTTGAAAGGATTGAAGACATTTTGGGCTTGGAGTCTGCCGCCGACTCTGTCAACGAAAAAATTATCAACAAGTTGAATTTGAGTTTTATCACGCCGATTGACCGCGAAGATATTTTTGCGATAGCGGGCGAACTTGCCAACGGCGTTGACATGATGCAGGGCGCGTTGCAAAGAATTATAATGTATCATGCGGGGCACGCCACCAAGCGCAGTCATGCCTTGACGAAACTTTTGCTTGAAAACACGGAGGAATTGGTTAAGGCGTTCAAACTTCTCTCTGACGTGAAAAAAAATCAGCGCGAGATTCTCGACGCTGTTCACAAAATTTCGGACAATGAAAGTCGCGGCGATTTGATTTATCGTTCTGATATTGGAATTTTGTTTGATGAAGCTGTTGAGGCGTCCAAAGAACACGGAGCGAGCCGGGCGGTTATTCACTTGATTAAATGGAAAGATATTTTGGAGGATGTTGAAGAGGCTCTTGATCATACAAAAAAAGTCGGCGACATGATTCGCGGCGTCGTTATGAAGTACGCTTAACCCTTTCTTTTCGCGCACTAAAGAAAGGTTTCAAAGAAAAAGCTTTTTAACCTACTTTTTCTTTGCTACGCCCAAAGACCCGCTTAAAAAGCGGGGGAACAGCAAGGTGCGGCTACTGACTTTAAGTCTTTAAAAACTTGGAACGCGACATCTGGATGCAACGTCACGTTGCCAAAAAGAAAGGGCGTTTGCCCCGCAAAGAAAACATCCTGTTTTCGTTGCGGGCGGGCGCACGTCCTGTGCGCCCGTTCTTCACTTTGATTCAGCTTTTACTTCGCATTAAAAATCAAAAAGCCCCTTCAAGTTCGGAGGGGCTTTTTTTATGCAAGAAAATTTGTTCGTCGAGAATTATTTGATTCCTGCGCCGTCAAGAGCACTGCGGACGGATTTGGCAGCCGCATACATTTTTTCAAGTTCTTCGTCGGTAAGAGCGATTTCAAAGACGCGCATAACGCCATCAGCGCAGATCATGCGGGGCATCGAAAGCGCAACGTCTTTAATTCCGTATTCGCCTTCCATAATTGCCGAGCAAGGAAGAATTGTGTGTTCATCGTAAAGAACCGATTTGACGAAACGAACAGCCGCCATTGCAACGCCCGTATTGGTGAAGCCTTTGCGGTTGATAACGTCGTAAGCAACTTGAATGAGTTCCTGTTCAACTGCTTTCTTATCGAGCGGCTCGGTGTGACGGAAATATTCGTCGAGTTTTTCAAGCGGGAAGCCTGCGCAACCCGTTGTTGACCAAGCAACGAAAGCCGCGTTGCCGTGTTCGCCGAGAACGTAGCCGTTAATGTTTTTCGGATCGACTTCGTATTTGTTGGCGAGGATGCGGCGGAAACGATAAGTCTCAAGCATTGTGCCTGTGCCGAGAATCAAATTGCGCGGATAGCCGATCTCATCAGCAATTTTGCTGACAACGTAGGTTGCAACGTCGAGCGGGTTTGTGATAAGAATGATGACGGCTTCTTTGGTGTGTTCGGCAACTGCGCGGAAGACCGAGTTCATGATCTTTGCGTTTGTGCCGGCGAGTTTCAAGCGGTCGGGAGTTTCGCCCGGACGAATTGACGGACCCGCGCAGATAATGACGATATTTGCACCTTTGCAGGCACTGTAGTCGCCGGTGGCACGGAATTTAATATTTGTGCTGTAGACGCAAGCGGTTGCATGGCTGGAGTCGGTTGCCTCGCCCCATGCCTTGTCTTGGTTGAGATCGATCAAAACGATTTCAGAAGCGAGTTGGAAATCGGCGAGTTTGTTCACGACTGCCGAGCCGACGTTTGAAGTTCCGACGACAACAATTTTCCTGCGGTTACCCATTTGGCATTCCTCCCTTAATTACAAAAAAACGTTCGCGGAGCATTTCTGCTCTGTTTGTTTGAAAGTTTACAACTTTTGCCGCCCGCCGTCAAGAACTGCATGAAAAATTCTGAAAACTAAATTGACATTATAAAATTTCGTGTTAGTATAAACGTAGGATATTGAGCAAGGCAAAAAATCTTTCAAAGGGGAGTTTTGAAATATGATAACGCTTTTGGAGAAAACGAGGAAAATTAACAAGCTGCTCCAGCGTTCCGAAACTGTGGAATATGACGGCATCTCAAAGGTCTTGAGCAACGTTCTCGACGCCGATATTTACATCGCCAACAAAAGCGGCGACATTTACGGCTACTCGCTCGTCAATTTTGATGATTCGGCGGTTGATGAAGTTCTTCGCAAGGGAAAATTCCCGGAAGCTTATGTCAAGTGGCTGAATCGTTTCGACGACACGCAAGCCAATCCGAAAAATTATGTCTCGCCCGTCAAGGGGAAAAATTTTACAATCGTCCCGATTTACGGCGTGGGACGCAGAATCGGCACGCTGATTATTTCTCGTCACGAAGAAAATTTCACGGATGACGATTTGCTTTTGGCTGAATACGGCGCGACGGTTGTCGGAATGGAAATGTTGCGTGACCACACGGAAAAAGTTGAAATTGAGGCGCGCAAAAAAGCTACCGTTCAAATTGCTCTGGCGACTTTGAGTTATTCGGAGGCGGAAGCGGCGATAAATATTTTAAGCGAGTTGAAGGGCAACGAAGGACTTCTTGTCGCGTCAAAAATCGCCGACCGCGTCGGAATTACTCGTTCGGTTATCGTCAACGCCCTGCGCAAATTTGAATCGGCGGGCGTCATCGAATCCAAATCGCTCGGCATGAAAGGCACTTACATTAAAATCAAAAACGAATACCTTATGGAAGAAGTTCAAAAGCTCCATCACTGAAAGGCAACCAAGAACTATCAGCTATAAGCTATCAGCTATCAGCTAACAAAAAAAATCCCCGTCGAGAAATTTCGGCGGGGTTAATTTTTTATGTCCGGAAAACTATTTCCCTTTGATGTCCGAAGCGCAATGCGGGCACTTGGTCGCGTCGTCTGCCACAACTTCACGGCAGAACGGGCATTTGCGCGGATTGGGTGCCGGCGGCGGAGGCGGTGCCGGCAACAGACGATTCACTTGTTTAATGAGAATAAAAATCGCGACCGCTACGATCATGAAATCAAGGCAGGTGTTCAAAAATGCGCCGTAAGCTATGATTGGAGCTCCCGCTTCTTTGGCGGCGGCAAATGATTCGTACTCGGTGCCCGAAAGATTGATATAAAAATTTGAGAAATCTACTTTGCCAAG
This sequence comes from uncultured Selenomonadales bacterium, assembly GCA_937877655.1. Lineage (GTDB taxonomy): Bacteria > Bacillota > Negativicutes > Selenomonadales > Selenomonadaceae > Quinella. Next base: position 71,319 of record CALFJC010000101.1, on the reverse strand, counting down.
CATAAGTCCGAGCGGCGGCATGAGAATATCCGACGTGAACGAAGAAACTATCTTCCCGAATGCGCCGCCTATTATGACACCTACTGCCATGTCCAAAATGTTGCCCCGTAAAGCGAATTTTTTGAATTCATCTAACAAAATTTTTCACTCCTTGTAATTGACAAAAATTTAGCCCCCTGCTAAACTTCACATGAAATCACAAATAGCAAGGGGAGCTTCAAACCCCAAGAAAGGAGTTTTCACATGAATAGTAGCAAAAACGAAAAGGATTGTCAAACGGTCATTTATTTTTCCGTTTACGTGCTCTGGTGCCGACTTACCAATATGCACTACGTGGGCGTCACCAAACGGCGTGTCACAAGACGCATTTATCAGCACAAGAAGGGCGATCAATTCGTCGACAAGGAAATCCAAAGAATCGGCTGGGACGGAAATTGGGACTGGTGGCTTGTCGAAGAAAACGTGCCATCAGAACTGATTAGTGAGCGCGAGCAATACTGGATCTCCTTCTTCAACAGCGTTTTTCCAAACGGCTACAACAAGACGTATGGCGGTATCGGCAATACCATCGTGTCCGAAGATACTCGCAAGATACTTCGTCAAAAAGCATCCGAAAGAGATGTAAGCGGCGAAAAAAATTATTTTTACGGTAAGCATCACACAGCCGAGGCAAAAGCCGCAATGTCCGCCAAACTTAGCGGAGAAAACGCTCCAAATTACGGTAAGCATCTCAGCGACGAAACGCGTGCAAAAATTGCTATCGGCGTTAGCGGCGAAAAAAATCCCAATTACGGCAAGCCCAGTCCGTTTAAAGGCAAAAAGCACACTGACGAAACACGTGCGCAAATGTCTGTCTCACATAGTGGCGAAAAAAATGGTTTCTTCGGCAAAAAGCACACAGAAGAGGCAAAAGCTCAAATGCGTCAATCACACCTTGGCAAAAAGCACTCGGAAAAAACGAAAGCGATTATGCGCGAGAAGGCTCTTGCGAGAAACGCCGCGAAAAGAGCCGCGAAACTTGCCGCAGAAGAAGCCGCGAAAGCCGCCGCCGAAGAAGCCGCGAAAGCCGCCGCAGAAGAAGCCGCGAAAGTTGCCGCCGAAGAAGCCGCGAAACTTGCCGCTGAAGAAGCCGCAAAAAAAGCTGACGAAGACACCGCGCAAGAAAAAAATTCTAAATAACGCCGTAATACTTCAGCAAGGCTTGAGTTCCCAAGTTGCCGTTGCCCGATTCTTCGAGCTTGCGAACTTCGTGGAGCACCATTGCCAAAATCGGGAGCGACGTTCCGTAAGCCGTAGCCGTTTCGTTGCCAATCGCCAAATCTTTTCCAAAATGTTTCAGCATAAAACCGGGATTAAAATCGCCGTCGAGACCTTTTCTGGCGACGCCCGTCATTTGGAAAGAGCCAGCCGCGCCCGTCGCTATCGCCGAGTAAACTTTTTCCACGTCGAGCCCCGAAGCTTTGGCATAGGCAAATGCCTCACAAACTCCCGCCAATGTGCCTGCAATCGCAATTTGGTTGCAGGCTTTTGTTTTTTGTCCCGCGCCCGCCGCGCCTTCGTAGACGATATTTTTTCCCATCGCCGCAAAGACGGGTTGCAAAGTTTGAAAATCTTCTTCCGCGCCGCCGACCAAAATTGTAAGCGTTGCATTTTTCGCGCCGACATCTCCGCCCGTAACGGGAGCATCAACCGCATGAAGATTTTTTTCCTGCGCCGCCGCAAAAATTTTCTCGGCAAGAATCGGAGACGAAGTCGTCATGTCAACGAGATAAGTTCCCGCCTGCGCGGACTCGACAATTCCACCCGCGCCCAAATAAATTTCTTCAACATCTTTCGGGTAGCCGACGATAGTTATCACAACATCTTGATTCGCCGCGCAGGCTCCGACCGTCTCGCACCAACGTGCTCCGCGATTAATCAGATTTTGCGCCTTCGACTTCGTGCGGTTGTAAACGCTGACTTCAAAGCCCGCGTCCATCAAATGCCCCGCCATTGCCGCGCCCATTATTCCCGTTCCGATAAAGCCGATTTTTTTTAAAGCCGACATTTTCTGAATCACCTTCTTTCATGCGGCGAAGTGTATCATAAACTTTTCAGCTTTTCAATAAGGATTTTAGGAACTAAGGAAAAACAATGCGCAATGAAAAAAAATTATCGCGGGTGGTCGAAAAATTAAAGGGGCGGCAAGGACGCCGCCCCATGACGCCGCGTTTGAACAGGATGTTCAAGCGGCGAATGCCTTTTTCTTTTGCTACTTTTTCTTTGAGCGAAGGAAAAGCAATTAGTAATTTGTAATGAAAAGAATAATAGCGGGTGATGAAGACACGGGCGCACATGGACGTGCGCCCGCCGGCAACTGAAACAGGATGTTTCATTGCCGGAAACGCCCCTGCGAGGTGCCCTTTCTTTTGTAACTTTTCTTTGGGCAAGCAAAGAAAAGTTTGTTAAAAATAAAATTCATGATTGAAGAATCAAAGTCACGAATTGCCGAGATGGTTTTGCGTGCCCACTTTAGGAAAAAGGGGGACGAAAGACAATTTGTAATGAGTAATTAGTAATGAAAAATCTGTTGCGGTTGACAAAAACGCTCAAAATATCGCGGGTGGTCGAAAAATTAAAGGGGCGGCATGGACGCCGCCCCACCACGCCGCGTTTGAACAGGATGTTCAAGCGGCGACGCCCCTGCGAGGTGCCCTTTCTTTTGTAACTTTTCTTTGGGCAAGCAAAGAAAAGTTTGTTAAAAATAAATTTCATGATTGACTCAATCGAAGTAGTGAGCCAACGCCGCGACAGTCGGTTCCGCGAATCCACGCTTTGACAAAGGGGGGATTTTTTCTCCTGCTTTTGTTCGAAAAAAATTTTTCGCAAGTTATTGATAAAGTTGATTCTGATTGATATAATACAAATTGCTTACAAGGAAGTTTTTGGTTTTTTTTAAGGAAGGAGTAGATTTATCATGGCGTACACACCAACATGGGTCGTCAGCGGCACGACTGCGACCTACTACGACGAAAATTCAAAGGTGGTGGCAAAACTCTCAGGAATTAAAAGTGGACTCAAGGCAGAGGATCTTAAAGACGTTATCGTAGCAACTGACAGCGAAGGCGTCAGTGCCATCGAGTTGAATGACGACTTGCTCGGTACCTCGAAGGTGACTCTCACGTTGAGCAACGGCGGCAAATACAAGCTCGCACTCGCAAGCGGTGTCACCAAAAAAGCCGAAATCACCAGTGCAACGGCAACTATTTCAGGTACAAAACTCACTGTCAAAGGCACCATTAAGGAAGGTTGGTTCCAAACCAACGACAAAACTCTTACCTACATTACGGCGGCGACGGCTGCTAAAGAACAAACTTTGGCGACAGTCAGCGGACTTAAGAGCGGACTCTACACAACCACTGAAGATGATGTCACAGAGTTGGACGGTGTTGGTGCTGAAGGGCAAATCGGAGTCAAGAGTGGCGAAGGCGGAAACGCAAGCTTCACCGAAGCCGTCACTGCCAACAACACAGGCACAATCACTTTAAATCAAGAGGCACTCGGCACTTCAAAGATAGCTGTTTCCTCAAATTACGGCTACACGCTCGCATTCGGCTCTAACACAAACGGAAGTAGCGGCGTTGTCGGCGGCACACCGGGAACCGAATATTGGGCTGTCAGCGGCACAACCGCAACTTACAAGCAAGATACCTCTGCAAAGTATGCGCTTGCGGCGGACGCAAAATCAATCGCTTACACCAAAGGAACAACCGCAACCATCGCGACAATCAAAGGGCTTGCCAAAGATCTCAACAGTTATCTTGATTCAGGCGAGATTAGCGGAATTTCTGTCGGCGATAATCCTTCAGCAGAGGAAGGCGAACCTTCAAACATTATCACGCTTTCAAAGAACGTTCTCGCCACGACGAACAACAGCAAGGCTACTCTCACGCTCGGCAAAGATTATGCAAGCGACTACAAACTCGCTATCGACAATGATATTGGAACAGAAGGCTACGTTCCTTTACAAACAGACTCTGAGAAAGCTACTTTCTGGACAATCAGCGGCTCGACGGCTTATTTCAAGGAAGCCACAACCACTTATTACACGCTGAACGGAAATGTTGTCACGTGCACAGCCGACACAAGCCCCAAAACTCTCGCGACAATTTCGGGTATCAAGAGCGGTTTCGTTGCCAAAGCCGACGGAATTTATGCAAGTGCTGACGATACAGAAAAGATTATTTCTATCGAAAACGGCGATGAGTATAAGGCGGCAGTAGAAGAAGATGATCCTACAACAGAAAAAACTAATGAATCTGCTGATGCAGTAATCGGCAAAATCACTATCAAAAACGGCGCACTTAACAACAAGACCGTTTCGCTCACGTCAAGTCAATATGTTTTGAAAGTTGATACCACAGACATTAAAGAACCCGAAGGCACTCCGACTTGGTCTGTCAACGGCACAACCGCAACTTACAAGGGCAATATGAGTGCCGGCTACACTCTCGACAGCAGCGGAAAGAAACTCACCTACACGGCGGCGAAAAACGGCGCAACTCTCGTAACTCTTACCGGCGTAAGAAAACCCGACACTAACACAACTGCAACAGCGATTGCGGCGGCCATAGAAACTGCCGAATCAAAAAATGAAGAAACAGGTAAAACGACCATCACAATCGGCGCGGACGCACTCGGAGCTTCGGATATTAAAATCAGCGGCAGCAACTCACCTTACGAACTTGCATTTGCCGAAGATTTAACCACACAAACTCTTACCGATGAAAGCAAAGTTGTTTTCAAGGACAGCACCGCCGACTACGACAAAGACTCCATTGAAGAAGGCGTGGCGGCTTGGAGATTGAGCGGCACAACCGCAACCTACAAAAAGATTATTCCCGATTATTACCAAATTGAAAACGGCGTAATCAAATATCACAAGGAAGCAGACTTCACAGTCAAAGATGCAAACAACAAGGATCAATCGGTAATTCTTGCGACAATCACGGGGCTTAAGAGCGGTCTCACAGCCGAAGAGCTTTTTGCCGACGGAACAGGGCTTATCTCTTTTGATAGTGAAGATCCTCCTACAAAAATTATTATCAAAAAAGACGCGCTCGGCACGGGAACTGTCGAACTCAAAAATTCAGCGTACACGCTCGCCTTCGATTCATCTGAAGAAGCAACTATCGCTCCCGCATTGAAGAGCGGCGTCACTCCGACTTGGTCTGTCAGCGGCACAACGGCTACTCTCAAAGGCGACATGGACGCGGGCTACACGCTCAGCGGCAACAAAATTACTTACACCGCCGCAAAATCAAAAGCGGAAATGGCGAAAGTCAGCGGGCTTAAGAGTGGTCTCAAAGATGCAGATCTCAACGGCGACAATGCAGTTATCAGTTACAACGACTCTACAAAAGAAATCACTTTAAAAGAAGGCGCACTCGGCGCAACGGCTGTCACACTCAGCGACAAAGCTGTCGAGGCAGGTTATATATTTGCCTTAGATGCCGGAGTTGAAACCACGGGCACCAGTCTTGCCGGCGGCACTCTTCCCGATGGTAAGGACGTTTGGGTTGACGATACAAAAAGTAACGATGCGTCAGGCACTTACAGATTTGTTCATTACACTCCCGCTTATTACACTTACGAAAGCAAAGTCGTAGAAGAAGAAACTGTTGCAGATCAAACCAAGATCCTTTACACAGGGGAAAATTATCCTGCAGACGAGGCAAACAGTTCCTTTGCAAAAATCAGCGGGCTCAAGAAAGGTCTCCTTATCACCGACAAAGACGACGAAAACTACGGCAATCTCGGTTCCTACAATGCCGCAGGCGAGTTTGTTGCGGCTGTCGTGGGAAGTAGCGAAGAGATCACGGTAAACGCAAGCGCATTTGACGGCAAAAACATAACGCTCACCGACGGTCTCAATTCGGCAGGAAGTGCTTTCGGCGGCAAGCTTGTTCTTGGCACTGACATTTCGGATAAAGAGCCCGAAGCTGTTTTGACTTCGAGCGTCACAGTGGTACCCGCAAACACCAGAACCAATACTCCCGCCACAACTACTCTCACGATTAAGAAGGGCACCAGCGAAGGTTACGAACTCAACGCAACTGAAGATACGATTATCTACACGGCGGCAGATGAAGGCGATACTGTCGCGGTAATCACGGGGCTTGCAAGCGGTATCACGGTCGGCACAAAAGACGATAAAGATGAAGACGGAGACTCTGCTGAAGGCAAAATCGGTTACGTCAATGACGACGGCGAATTCGTTGAAGTTCTTCAAATCGGTGAGCTCGCTACAGAAGCTGGCGGAACTGATGATACGACAATTACCATTTTGTCCAGAGACGCGCTCACCACTTCGCCTGTTGCAGTCACGAGCAGCGACTACACGCTGGCATTCGAAGATGAGGACGATTTTGAGGTTACCAATAAAGACGATAATGAAGAACTTGCTTGGGTTCAAGATGCGAGCGACAAGACGAAATATTATCTCGTGAAATATTCGACACCGGGTTACGAGATTGAGACCGGAGATAAATCAATCGCGTACACGGCGGCAGGTTTCGGTACTGCGGCAGATGCTCTCGCGACAATCACGGGGCTTAAGAGCAATCTCGTTCCCGACAAGCTGGACGGTACGATTGAAGGTATCACTGTCGACGAATCCGGCACAATCAAATTGTCGGAAGACGTGCTCGGCACAGATCCCGCCAAAGCCATTACGCTCGAAGTTTCTTATGATACAACCGAAGAAAAATACAACGAATTTTCACTTGACATTACAGGCGTTGCCGAGTCTGAAACAGAAGGCAGTTGGACGACTCCCAAGAACGGAACCACAACTTACGTTGAAAAAACCACAGCGGGCTGGGCTTTGGAAACCATTACAAACGAAGAAGACCCCGAAGACACCGAACATAATCCGCAGACGGTAGCCGCAATCAACTACACCGCCGCCGGCACAGTCAAAACCGAAATAAGCGGGCTCGCCACTGCAGTAAAAGTCCTCAAAGAAAGCGACGTTGACGAAACAAATATCCTTGAAAGTGACATCGGCAAAATCGGTATCGTTGATTCGACAGATGGATTCTTCACGGAAGCCATTTCGGTCGGCGAAGATGCGGAAGGCAACAAAGTCTTTGTTTTGCTGGATAAAGGGGCACTTGCCGCCAAGAACGTTGTCCTCAAGAATCAAAAAGACATCAACTACAAACTCGAACTTTCGGAAGATGCCGCCGCCGAAACGGAAGAAGCTGTTTGGAATAAGGGCACAAACGACACCAAGGCGACTTACACTCAAAAGACGGGTGTAGGACATGTCCAGACCAATGACACGACGGTAACTTATTTGGATGCCAATAAGGCGAAAAATCCTCAAGTTCTCGCCACGCTTAGCGGCTTGAAAAAAGGATTCGCGGCTGAAGAAGGGCTCCTTGAAGGTATCGAAGTCACGACGGACGACGAAACCGGCAAAAACATTATCAGAGTTGACAGAGAAGTTCTCGGTGCCTCGAATGTCACGCTTGCCAAGACCGACAAATACGATCTCGCGCTCAACGGAACAGAGGAAGAATTTGATACCCTTACCAGCGATCTGCATATCAATTATGATTCTGCGTCCGGCAAAGCTCTTCTCCAAGAAGGCACAACCGAAGGTTGGTATTACAAGAAAGACAACAACGGCAACATTACCGACTACAAGACGCTTTATCATACCAATGCAAATCTCCAGACTCGTGCAACGATCAGCGGCTTGAAGAAAGGTCTTGAAACGGACGACGACGGCAACCTGCTTGATGATACTCTTATCGATTTTATCGAAGCTACGGCAGCAGATACGGCGAACGGCATTGCCGCTGCCGACGGAACGATCATTTTGGGTTCAGGCATTCTCGACACCATGAAAATTTCGCTCGGCAACAACGACAAATATAAATTTGCTTTCGCTGAAGATGAAGAAGATGCTATTACTCCCACAGACGGAGAGTACTTCTGGAGTGTCGACGGCAAAGGTAAAGCCGAATATTGGCATAATGTCAGTGATGGGCATGTAATCGATGAGAAGACCGGCAAGAGCGTCACTTACGAGAAGGAAAAATCGGGAACTACCAGAGTTGTTGTCGCGACAATCACGGGGCTTTCAAATGACGTTACCACTTGGACAGACACAGAGATAAAGAATGGTAAAGAAGTAGCCAAAGACGCTCCTTTAACTCCGGAAGCTTTTGCGACAAAATACGGTATTGAAGTCGGCGAACTCGATCTGGACGAAGACGGCAAGCCCGTTGCAAACAGCGGCATAATCACCATAACGAAAGAAAAATTTGATGACAATGGTGAAGAGAAAAATGTGCTCGCCGCCAAAGAAGTCAAGATCACAAGCACTCTTTACAACTTGGAAGTTGACGAAGCTCTCAATCCTCAAGCCTTTGAAGCTCCCAGATGGTATTACAACGGCTCGACTATTGTTCTCAAGGACGGCAAGGATGCAGGTTACGAAAACAAAGCGTCCGAAAACAACAAGAGCATTACATACAAGTCGGAAGATGCCGGCACGACTCTCGTAACAATCAGCGGGCTGAACAAAGACATCAAACGTTTCACCGCCAAAGATAAAGCTTGGGATACGGATACAGGGGCAGAAGTTACGCTTGAAGATCAACTCGGCTACATCGTCAAGAATGAAGAAGTCGTAACCGGTAAAAATGACAAGGGCGAAGACGTAACAGCGAAGAAAAACGTTTTCCATTCTGTCGACGAAATTTCGTTCGAAGAATTGGGTTACAACGAAGAAACGGGCAAAACAGAGTACTCGATCTCGTTGCCTGACTCCTACCTTGCCACGTCGAATATCGAGATTAAAAACGGCACGGACTATAGCTTCAAATTCGAGGATGACGCCGAATTTAAACCTGTTGCAGACGATCCTGTTTGGACAGGCAACAAAGGTTCGCTGAAAATTACGCAACACATTTCTTCGGGCTTCAACCTCAATGAAGACGAAAATAAATTCACCTTCCAAAAGGAACAAGCGGCCAACACCGCCATTGCGGCAATCAGCGGCTTGAACTCCAAAGTTGAGGCTTACGATGACAACGGCACAATCAAAGCGGGCATTAACACGGGCACTGCCGCAGAGCCAAACTATACGGAACTCGTCACTTTCGATGCCGATGACAAGATTATCACGGTAAAGAAAGATGCACTTGAGGGTGCCAAGAAAGTTTCGGTCAGCGGCACGGGCAAATATCAACTCGCACTTGATGAAGACGTTACTCAATACGCCGAAAATGCAACCGAATGGGTTACCGACAAAACGACCGCCGTTTATAAAACTTACGACAAAGATTATTTCGATCTCGACAGTAACGGCGCGATTGTTTACTATGCCGCGACGAAAGGCACAACTCATTTGACACTCAGCGGCATTGAAAGCGGTGCCACAATCGACCATACCAATTCGAGCATTTTCGATACGACTAATAAAAAGATCATTTTGGGCGCAGGGCAACTCGACTCCGCGAAGGTTACTCTCAAAATCAACAGTACTGCTGACGATTATAAGGGCTATAAACTCGAACTCAGTACTGCTCTCACCGTCAATGATACCGTCAATAAAACTCTTGGAACCGGTGAAAAAACTTTCGATTATGCTTCCACGATAGTGACGGCTGATAATTGGAGCATGAGTGGCACGAACGCGACTCTGAAAGGCACGCAGACTAAAGGTTATTCGGTTGCAAGTGACGGAATGAGTATCACTTACTCTGCCGCAGACGCATCCAAGAATCTTGCGACAATCAAAGGGCTTAAGAACGGTGCCAAAATCACGGGCAACAGCAATATCGTTACTTTGACTTCTGCGGAACTCGGTACTTCAGCCGTCAATATCACGGGCGACGGCTACAATGTTGCTCTTCATTCCAGCATTGCGGCTCCGACAGTGGAATTGAAAGAAGAAGATCCTTTGGTTGTCAAGAGCGGCACGGCTACTCTTTACGGAAAGATAACAAAAGAAGGTTACATGCTTGGTGTTGACGGAAAATCCGTAGCTTATACCGCATCCGTAGCTTCCGACAAAGCTTTCACGACGATTAAGGGCGTCAAAGTGGAAGAACTTCCCAAGAGTGTTGTCGACACCGCGACCAGAACAATCACTTTGACGAATTCGCAACTCAATGACAGTGTTACGCTCGGCGGCGGCTTGTTCTCCTTCAATTTCGAGGCAGATTATAAAGATGCAAACATCGTCGGCTCCTCTACTTCGGACAGCATCAAAGTTTTGGGTTCGGGCGTGTCCGTCAATGCAGGCAACGGCGATGACTTTGTTGACTTCGACAGTGAAAGCAAGGGCGGAAATACTTTCATTTACGCAAACGGCAATGGTAATGATGTTATCGCGAACTTCGATACAGCGAAAGACAAGATCAATCTTACAAATGTCTCTGTGACAGCAGACAACTTCTCAATCGGCGACGGTGACGGCGACGGTAACAAAAACGACATCATTATCAAAGTCGGCAATGGCTCGATTACTCTGAAAGATCTTGGTAGCCAATCTGATGACTTTACTACGACTCTTAATAACAAGGGCACGGAAGAAACCTTCTCCTTTAACATAGAGTCAGGTACTCTCCGTGAAATTGTCTCCGCTTCGGGCAACGGCTATTTGGCAAGCGACGCGGACTTCTCCATGACTCCGACAAGTCTCGTCAAGCAAAGTGCCATTTCCTACAGCGGCAGTACCAAGAAGTAATTGACAAGAAAAAAATTAACGGCTGAATAAAATTTCGGGCAGTTGGGAAGAAATTCTCAACCGCCCTTTTTTGTCCCCTTTTTTCTAAAGTGGACGACGCAAAACCATCTCGGCTATTCGTTGGTTCGATTCATTCAAAATCATTTTTGTAAGTTTAACCTACTTTTTCTTTGCTACGCCCAAAGAAAAAGTAGCAAAAAGAAAAGGCGTTTGACCGGCAATAGAAACATCCTGTTTCTGTTGCCGGCGGGCGCACGTCCTGTGCGCCCGTGTCTTCACCAACCGCTGTAAATCTTTTTCATTACGAATTACGCATTACAAATTGTTAATTGCTTCCTGCGCCCAAAAGAAAAGGGCGTTTGCCCCACTACGCCGCTTCCTGCGGCGGACGCGGGCGGCGCACGTCCATGTGCGCCGGGTTTTCTCCAACCGCTACAAAATTTTTCATCACAAATTATTTTACTTTCAATCTTTCCATCTCCCAATCTTTTCATCTCTAGTTCCTAATTCCTGGTTCCTGGTTCCTAAAATTATTGACAGGAATTGTTTCAACTTGTAAAATTGGCGGCAAACGGAGGCGGTCTGACTTTATGAAATATAAACGTGTAGTTCTGAAGTTGAGCGGCGAAGCTCTTGCCGGAGAAAAAAATTTCGGCATATATCCTCCCGTCGTCGAGAGCATTGCTCGGCAGATTAAAAAAGTTCACGAGGCGGGCTTGGAAGTTGCAATCGTAGTTGGCGGCGGAAATCTTTGGCGCGGTTTGAGCGGCGCGGCTAAAGGCATGGACAGGACATCAGCCGATTATATGGGAATGTTGGCGACGATTATGAACGCGCTGGCTTTGCAGGATGCCCTTGAACAGTTGAAAGTTTTTACTCGCGTTCAAACGGCGATTGAAATGCGCGAAGTCGCCGAGCCCTATATTCGCCGCCGCGCAGTTCGTCATTTGGAAAAAGGGCGCGTCGTTATCTTCGGCGGCGGCACGGGCAATCCCTATTTTTCAACAGACACAACGGCGGCATTGCGGGCGGCAGAAATTGAGGCGGACGTTATCTTGATGGCTAAGAAGGGAACGGACGGCGTTTATGACTGCGACCCGAATCGTTTTCCCGACGCAAAAAAATTCGACACAATTTCTTACATTGATATTCTGAATCTCGGTTTACACGTCATGGACTCGACCGCAACAAGTCTTTGCATGGACAATCACATTCCGCTTGTCGTTTTCAACATTGACAATCACGAAAATATTTATCGCGTTGCCATAGGCGAGACAATCGGCACTACGGTTAATTAGCAATGAGCAATTAGTAATGAGTAATGAATAGGAGGATTTTTTTATGACAAAGAAAGTCATTGAATCGGCTGAAGACAGACTCAACAAAACTCTTGACGGCTTGAAAAAAGATTACGGCACACTCCGCGCAGGACGCGCCGCTCCGAGTTTGCTTGATAAAGTTATGGTTGATTATTACGGCTCGGCGACGCCCGTCAATCAAATTGCAAATGTTACCATTCCCGAACCGCGCATGATTATGATTAAGCCTTACGACAGAAATTCTCTCAGGGATATTGAACGCGCCATTCAAAAATCGGATCTCGGCTTGACGCCCAATAACGACGGCACTGTAATTCGTTTGGCAATTCCGCAACCGACTCAAGAGCGCAGAAAAGAACTCGTCAAAGTCGTCAACAAAAAGGCGGAAGAAGCCAAAGTTGCAATGCGCAATATTCGCCGCGATGCCAACGAGTCTATTAAAAAGCTTGAGAAGGGCAAAGAAATTACCGAAGACGACCGCAAGGACGCGCAGGAAGAAATGCAAAAGCTCCTTGACAAATACATTAAACTTGTCGACGGCGCGAAGGCAACCAAAGAAAAAGAAGTTATGGAAGTCTGAAAGGCAATTAGGAATGAGAAATTAGGAATTAGTAATGAAGGCACGATTTTAATTCCTAATTCCTAATTCATAATTCCTAATTGAAGTTTAAAGATGTGGGAAAGCGACGGCGGCTTGCTTGCGCGAGTCGATAAATCGAAATTGCCGCGACATGTGGCAATAATAATGGACGGCAACGGACGTTGGGCAAATTGTCGCGGACTCTTAAGGAGCGCGGGACATACCGCCGGCGTCAAGACGCTCAAAAATATTTTAAAAACGGCAGTCAATCTCAATCTTGAGGCTTTGACTGTCTATGCATTTTCTACCGAAAATTGGAAACGACCTCACGCAGAGGTTGATTTTTTAATGCATTTATTCTCGGATTATCTGGAGCGCGAAAAACTCGAAATGCACGAGAACAACGTCCGCATAAAATTTTTGGGACGCACGGAAGATTTTTCTCCCGCGTTGCAAAAATTGATTCGCGATTCGGTTGAACTTATGAAGAATAATACCGGCGTTAAATTCAATGTCGCGGCAGATTACGGCGGGCAAGATGAAATTATTCGTGCCGCGCAGAAATTGGCTCGGCGTGTGCAGAGCGGAGAACTTTTGCCTGAAAATATTTCCACGCAGATTTTTGAAGAAGAGCTTGACACCTTCGGGCAACCGCCCGTCGATTTGATGATTCGAACGAGCGGCGAGTTGCGCGTCAGCAATTTTTTATTGTGGCAAGCCGCTTACGCCGAATTTTGGTTTACCGACACGACTTGGCCCGAATTTACGCCCGAAGAATTTGTCGACGCGCTGATTGACTTCGGCAAAAGGTCTCGTCGCTTCGGCTCAATCAGCAATTAGGGAGAAAATTTTATGGCGAATTATCCTGCTGTTTCTGTGATTATCCCCATGTTCAACGCGGAAAGATTTATTGCCGAATGTCTTGAAAGTCTTTTGGTGCAAACTTTCCAAGATTTTGAAGTTGTCGTCGTAAATGATTGCTCAACCGATAAATCCTGCGCGGTCGTTGAAAATTATCTTCATAAATTCAACGGGCGATTGACTCTTTCGCGAATGGAAAAGAATTCGGGCAGCGGAGCCGCGCCGCGAAATAAAGGCATGAATCTTTCACGCGGCGAATTTGTTTTCTTCATGGATGCCGACGATTTGATTACTCCGACTGCTCTTAAAGAAATGTACTCGCTCGCCGAAAATTATAATGTTGACGTTGTTTATTGCGAAAAATATTACAGGGCAAGTGCCGATTTGAGTGAAATTTATATTTTTAGCGAACAAAAAGGAAGGCTTGTCAATGAACCGACGTTTGAAACTGAAGATTTGGCAGAACGAATAAACGAAATAATTGCCGGCAAATTTCACGGAGTGCCTTGGAGTAAATTTGTTCGGCGCGATTTTCTTATCGAACATGAAATATTTTTTCCGCATGTTAAAATATCTGAGGACGAGCTTTGGACTTACGGATTATTGTTTTGTGCAAAAAAATTTCTGCGTGTTCCAAATGTTATTTATGTCTTTCGTCAAACGGAAAATTCGATAAGCCGAATCGAGCGAACGCCTTCGCAAACAATAAATTTTTGGATCAATCCGCTGATTAAAGGCTTGAAAACTCTGGATAATTTGATGAACAAGACGGATTTTTTCAAGCAAAATCCTCAATATCGTTGCGCCCTTTTGGAAAATTTTGTTCATACAAGGTTATCTTGCCTGTTTGAGGCAAGTCGCAAAACAAAAATGCCCGCAATTTATGGGGCGATTAAAGAAGAATTCGGAGAAATTTTTGGAGAACATGACGTTTTATTATCAATCCTTCTTGCCGATTTGATTGAGCAACAAAAAATTTTCATGAGACTGCAAGAACGAATAACTGAACTTGAAAAAACTAAGTGAGGAAGTGAAGTCTTGGCTTTAAGAATTATCACGGGGATTATAGGAATTGCCGTTGCGGCGTTCGTTATTCAATACGGCGGCGCACCTTTTGCGGGTTTCGCGATGTTTTTATCCCTTTTGGCATGGCATGAATATTCAAGCGCGTTCAGACGGGCGGGAGTCATTACGACTTACATTTTCGGCGCGCTGGCTTTGATATTGCTTTTGTGTTGTGCGTGGCTCGGCAATGCCGAAGAACTTTTGGCAGTTTTGACTTTAAGCATGATGGCAATTTTTTTGCTGACGGTAATTCTGCGCGGGAGCACGCGTCCGACAGATGCCTGCGTTTCCGTCGCGGGGATAATGTATATCGGCTTGCCGTTCGCGCATTTGATTTTCCTGCGCTTTTTGACGGACGAGCCGCAACCGGGCGAGGCAGTTACAACCGTCAAAGAAATTGCAACAAACAATTCGACTTTGCTCGACAAATTTGATCTCGGAAGTCTCGGAAAGTTTTTGGATTTTCTGCCGTCAATCGATTTGAATTTGAATCTTTCATTAAATGTAAATGTCGACGCCGGTTGCGCGTTGGTTTGGGTTTTATTCGCCTGCACTTGGGCGAGCGATACTTTTGCTTACTTCGTCGGCTCGGCTATCGGTTCTCACAAACTCGCCTCGTCGATAAGCCCCGGCAAAACCGTTGAAGGTTTTCTCGGCTCGATTTTCGGAACGATTTTAACCGCGCTTGTCGTCGGAACTTTTATCTTCGGCTTGCCGCTTATCAAAATGGCAGTCGCGGGATTTGTTTTGGCATTGGCGGCGACGCTCGGAGATTTGGTTGAGTCGGTATTGAAAAGATTTGCAAGCGTAAAAGATTCGGGATTTTTTTTGCCGGGACATGGCGGCGTACTCGACAGATTTGACAGCTTGCTTTTCACTGCGCCGACCTTTTACTACTTTGTAATTTTGTCGGGCATCGCTTGAATTCAATTAGGAATTATGAATTAGGAATTAGGAATGGAGACGAAAATTAATTCCTAATTCTTTATTATTTTTCGGGAGGGGAAAATTTTGATTTTGACGATAGCGGCGGCGGTCTTCGTCTTCGGACTTTTGGTTTTGGTTCACGAGTGGGGACATTTCATCACGGCGAAGATGACGGGGATGCGCGTTGATGAATTCGCAATAGGTTTCGGTCCCAAACTCATAAGCAAGCGGCGCGGCGAAACCGTTTATTCCCTGCGTGCAATTCCTCTGGGCGGCTTCAACGACATTGCGGGCATGGATCCCGAAAACAACACGGCGGGCGAGCGCGGTTTTTGTGCCAAGCCCGTTTTGTCCAGAATGATTGTCATTTTGGCGGGCGCGGCGATGAATTTTATTCTGCCGATAGTTTTATTTTTTGCGATTTATGCGACGCTCGGCGAAGGACAACCTGCAACCGAACCGATTATCGGCGGCGTGATTGAAGGCATGTCGGCTGAAAAGGCGGGCATTAAAGAAGGCGACGAAATTTTAAGCGTCGACGGACAAGATGTCGCGACTTGGAAAGATTTTACCGATAAACTCAAAAACATTGAGGCGGGACAAAATATTTCTCTGAAATTCAAACGCGGCGAAGAAATTAATGAAGTTACGGTTTCGCCGACTTACAACGAACAGGAAAAGCGCGTTCTTGTCGGCGTGCAAAGCTCCGTTGTTTACGAAAGAAAATCTGTCGCCGAATCTTTTACGCTCGCGATTGATCACACAAAAGAAATTACCGTTTTCATGATTGAATCTATCGCAAAACTTTTCCAAGAGCCCGAACAAACCGAAAATCTCGCCGGTCCGATTGGAATTGTGCAAATGTCGGGGCAAGTCGCCGAACGCGGTTTCATTCCCCTTTTGAACTTCGCCGCGCTTCTCTCAATCAATCTCGGCATAATAAATTTATTGCCTGTTCCCGCGCTTGACGGCGGGCATTTCGTAAATTTGTTTATCGAGGCTGTCAGAGGCAAGCCGCTCGGCGCAAAAGCCGTTGCTTATACTCAGCGCGTCGGCATTGCGCTTTTGCTTATGTTGATGCTCTTCGCCACAAAAAATGATCTCGTTCGCGTTTTCTTGAAATGAGGAAGTCTTATGCGCAAAATTTTTACAATCGGCTTCACGAAAATGACGGCTGAAGAATTTTTCACTTGCCTTGAAAATAATTTCGTTAAAAAAGTTGTCGACGTGCGCCTTTACAACAAATCGCAACTGCTCGGCTTCACGAAATTTCCCGACATAGAATTTTTTCTCCGCACAATTTCCAAAATCGATTATTTTCACGATTTGCAATTTGCGCCGTCCGAAAGAATTTTGGACAGTTACAAGAAAAAATTTATAAATTGGGAAGAATACGAGGAGGCTTTTGCCGCGCTTATGGCGACGCGAGACATTGACGACTACATTTTGAAAAATTATGCGCAGGAAGAGAATTTTTGCTTGCTTTGTACCGAAGTTTCGCCCGAAAATTGCCACAGACGCCTTGTCGCCGAAAAAATCGCCGAAGTTTTGGGCGATGTCAAGATTATTCACCTGTGAGGCGCGAAAATGTTCATTCGTAAGCTGATTATCCTTGCCGAGAGCGCGAAATTTAATAATTTTTGCGTGGCGGGCGTCGATTTTGAAACGGGAAAATGGATTCGTCCCATTTCCGAAAAGCCCGAACTTGAGGATGCGGTTCCTTCAGACGATTTGAAATATCCCGACGGCTCCAAGATTGAGCTTTTGGACGTTGCAGAAATAAAATTTTCCGACCGAGCGGCGAACAATCCGATTCAGCCGGAAAATTTTTTTTATAACCAAAAATATTATTGGCAAAAAGTCGGGCGCGTGACTTTGCAGGAGGTTATAAACCTGCGCGGCTTCGATTTGCGCGAAAAAATTTTTTACAACGATGATCGTTCAATTTTCGGCGCAAACGTCATAAAATTTGCCGAACGCGAGTCACTTTTACTTTTGCCCGTCGAAAATTTATTCATTTCGGTTGAAGAGGCGGAGGATCATAAAAAATTCTTCGGCGACTTCGATTATAACGGGAAAAAATTTTGCCGTTTCAGCGTCGGAGACATTGCCTTAAGAAAAAAATTCGCCGATAACGGCGCGGGAAAATATTTTTTCAAAGAAAATGCGGTCGTCGTGTTCAGTTTGACAAATCCTTTCCGTTACAACGCGGAATGTTATAAAATGTTGGCGCAGATTTTTTAAACATTGCCTGCAAAAACGTAATTCAAATTGTTTTTGGCAACTTCAACGAGTTCATAAATTTTTTTGACGGGCGTCGGCGGCAAATTCGTAACTTTATATCGCGGAAAGAATCGGCTGATGTGCAACGGAATATCTTTCGAGATATTCGCGAGCCATGCCGATTCTTTTTCCATTTCGGCGGGAGAATCATTCATTGTCGGCACAATCAGCGTCGTAACTTCGACATGACACGCCTGCGCGGAAATTTCTATGTTTTTTTGAACGGTTTTGAAGTCTCCGCCTAAAAAATCGTAAATTTTTTGACTGAAACCCTTTAAATCGATATTCATTGCGTCAATCAGCGGCAAAATTTTCTTTAAAGCGGCGGGCGCGACGGTTCCATTCGTCACTAAAACCGATTTCAGCCCGATTTTCTTCAAAATTTCCGACGTATCGCGAATAAATTCGTAACTTATGAACGGCTCGTTGTAAGTGAAGGCGACGCCGATATTTTTTTGCGGAACAAGTTCTTGCGCAAGTGCGGCGAGCCGTTCGGGAGAAATTTTCCGCGTCGGGAAAGTTGAATCAGCCATTGATATTT
Source organism: uncultured Selenomonadales bacterium (assembly GCA_937877655.1). GTDB lineage: Bacteria > Bacillota > Negativicutes > Selenomonadales > Selenomonadaceae > Quinella. Next base: position 52,996 of record CALFJC010000101.1, on the reverse strand, counting down.
CAAAGTTCTGGCAGAAAGGGCAATTCAAATTGCAACCGTAACTTCCGACAGATAAAATCCGACTGCCGGGAAAAAATTTGTAAAGCGGCTTCTTTTCAATGGGGTCGAGCGCGATTGAAGTTATCGCGCCGTAATTCAGCGCGGTAATTTTTTCGCCGTCATTGATTCGCGCACGGCATTTCCCGACTTCGCCCGCCGCCAAGCGGCAATGATGCGGACATATTTCGCAAATTTTCTTTTCCACAGTAAAACCTCCCAAGTTTTTTTGCATTTTATCACACTGCAAACATTTTTTTATGAAAAGTGATTGGTTTTTCATAAAAATGATTGTGACAGCCGCGCAGATTTATGATTTAATGTCAAAAAATATTTCGGGAGGGATTTAATCATGAATATTGCCATTGTCGATGATGAAAAAATCGAACTCGAAACCGCCGAAACTTTTTTGCGGCTCTACATCAAAAAATTTTGGGCAAAATATGAATCTCTCATCAATATCGAGACTTTTTACCAATGCCGCCGACTTTTTCTGCCCGAAATTTTATCAAATCGTAATTCTCGGCGGGCATATGAAAGATTTTGCCGATTTAATCGCCTCCAATTCCAATAATAATACCAAAATCTTCTTTATAAACGACGATTGCGGGGCTGAATTGCAAACAAAAAAGACGAACTCGCTTTGAGTTCGCCTTTTCATTTTGAGGAATTTTCAAGATTGCAACCAAAGGATTTGATATTTTTCCATTTGAATCAGCGCGTAATTCATGACGGAGAGCGCGACTTCGGGATTTTTTCTCAAAGTTTCGATTAAAACGGAGCGCGGGATAAGTAAAAGTTCGGCTTGCTCTGTCAAAACTTCCGCCGAAATTGTCAGCCGCCTTTTATCCAAAAGATGAGTCGGGTTGACGAAAGAATTTTTTCCGACTATGTCAATGGGATTGTACCAGCCGTCGCCGGTATCGACGTTCCGAGCGAGTTTGCCGCTTATGACGAAAATAAATTTTTGGTCGAGAAAATCGCCGGAAAGTCTGTCGCCTTCAAAGCGCGTAACGAGTTCGGAATTATCGGCGAATAAATCGATTGTTCCTTCATAACGCCCTTGCAAAATCGGCAGTTGCGAAAGAAAATCGCGGATTTTTTTCTGAGAATCTTCGTTAGAAATGTCTTCAGCCTCAATTAAATTTTTAATTCTGCGGTCAAGATTCGTCATGAACTCGGAAAATCTTGAATTTTTATCAACAAGAACCTGTTGGAGCACCAATTTATACAGATTTGCAATCAATTCGCCGCCGTTGAAGACAAAACTGCTTTCATCGTAAAGAAAAGTCAGCGACAAATTTTTTTCGGAGTGACGGAAATAAACGCCGAGTTTCATACCCTGCGCGTCCCAAGAATTACGCGAAATAATTTTTCCGTGCGGATCGGCGGGAGTTTCGATATAATCCAATTCGCCTTCTTGAAACTCGGCAAAACTCAAAAAGTGCTCGAACAATTTCCTGTTATCGCCCGTGAAATTCTCCATTTCCACCCAATCGAAGCTGTAAGTTTGCGAAATGACCAGCTGGCGAAACTGCTGACGTATAATTTCTTCGACGGTTAAATTATTTTCGGAAGACAGGCGGACGGGAATAACATTCAGCGAAAAATTTGAGAAATCGGGGCGATTTGCGGGCAAAAGTTGGCAAAAAAGACAATCGCGCCGCTTATTAATCGCTTGCAACATAAAACCCCATGCGCTTTGAAGAATAGCCGTCAAAATCATTTTGTTGGATTGAGAAAAAGTGCGTAAATCGGAGAAAATATCGGCGTCAATCTTCGTTCTGTAAGCTTTTTGCCGATAAGTGCCGCCCAATTTTCTTGTAAAGGGCAGTTGAGCCGACGGCGGCGGATTATCGAGAATTTTAGTCCAATATTCGCGAATAATATCTTTTGCGTCAAGATTTAAGTCGTCCGAAGTTTTTTCGTGAGAAATTTCGTCGGTAATATCAAAAAGCTCGCAAAAAAACTTTTCGGCGTCAAAACTGTCCGAAATTAATTGCGCCACAGTCACAAGCACGGCAAATTCTTCCTTATCGGTCTTGTAAACGGCAAAACGCATCAATAAATCGTAGCGGAGATCGAAATTTCGGCGCATATCGGCTTCCAAAATTTTTCTGAATTCGTCGTTGAGCTCGTCTTTGTCGATATTCATTAAATTTCGGAAAATAATTTCGGGTTTGATAGAAATGAGCGGCTTTATAACTTTGACGGTGCGAGAACCGACGTTACAGAAATTGGCGCGAAGATTTTCCTCTTTGCCAATCATTCTTCTGACAACGCTGTTAAATTTAATCGTGCTGAAAGTGCCGTCAATCTTATAAAGAGTTTGAATGAAAAAATGGGGCGACAAGAAATTTTTACTTGTGAAAAATTTTTTCTCCTGAGCCGTCAAATCCAAAATTTTTTCGAGTTTATGGGGGTTGTAGCCGATTCTGATGAAATTTTGACGCCCGTAAATGCTTTCCAAGACATTTTTTTCATTAAAATTGAGTTCCACAGGTCTTTCCATAAAAAATCTCCTTTAATTCTTGTTTTTCGAGCGATAAAAGAACCAAATAATCAAAATCCAAATCGGCATGACGATAACCGCAAGGCGCATGTCGTCCATCAAAGCCATAATGATTAAAATTCCCGCGAGAAATGCCAAGCAAAGATAATCGGCGAAGGGATAGAAAAGCGATTTAAATTTCGGAGTAATGCCCGCCGCTTTGCAATGACTGCGGAATTTTAAATGGGTAATTACGATTAAAGCCCAGCTTAGAACAACCGCGCCTGTGACGACGGCGAAAACATACATGAAAACTTCTCCCGGCAAAAGATAATTCATGACGACGACGAGCAAAGTTATCGCCGAAGAAGTCAAAATGCCGTTGACGGGGACGCCGCGCCGCGAAAGTTTCTCAAAAAATTTCGGGGCATTGCCGCTCTTCGCCAAGCCGTAAAGCATTCGCGAGTTTGAATAAATCGCGGAATTGTAAACACTTATCGCCGCCGTCAACACAACGAAATTTAAAATATTTGCGGCGGCTGAAACTCCGACGTTGTCAAAAATCTGAACAAAAGGACTTGCTTCCTTGCCGACTTCATTCCAAGGCCAGAGAGTCATCAAAACAATCATTGTGCCGACGTAGAAAATCAAAATGCGATAAATAACTTGGTTGATGGCACGGGGAATTGTCTTATCGGGATTTTCAGCCTCGCCCGCCGTGATGCCCAAAAGTTCAATGCCGCCGAAACTGAACAGCACCGGCGCGATTGAAAAAATCATTCCGTTTAAACCGTTCGGAAAAAAGCCGCCGTGTTCCCACAAGTTGGAAAAATTTTCGGGAAAAGGTTTTGGGGTGGAAAAAATTAAATAGGAGCCGAACAAAATCATGGCGATAATCGCAGAAATTTTTATAAACGCCATCCAAAATTCAATTTCGCCATACGCGCCGACAGTCACAAGATTAATCGCCGTGATAACGACGAGACAAATCAGAGCACTAATCCAAGCGGGCAAATCGGGGAACCAATAAGCAACGTAAATCGAAACGGCAGTCAACTCCGCCATGCTGACAATGATATAAAGAAACCAATAATTCCAGCCCGCGAGAAAGCCGGGAAATTTTCCCCAATATTTATCGGCGTAGTAGCTGAAAGAGCCGCTTACGGGCTCCTCAACCGACATTTCGCCGAGCATCCTCACGATAAAAAAAATGATAATGCCGCCGATTAAATAGCTCAACGAGACGGCGGGACCTGCCAGCGCGATTGTTGCCGTCGAGCCGTAAAATAAACCCGTGCCGACCGCCGTGCCCAGCGCAATCATTTGCAAATGGCGGTTTTTCAGCCCGCGTTGCATTTTGTTTTCCGACATCTTACCAAACCTCATTCGGGTATTGCAAATTCCAATCTTTTCTTAAAGCCGTCATTATGTCCATAACGTCTTTTGAAAAATTTAGTTTCATAATCGAAGCGTCGCCGCTTAAAATCGCGGACTCCATGTCGTTCATTTCGTAAAGGAGAGCATCGGGACGTTCGCCCGAAAAAATTTCTTCAACCGCGCCCGTCTCCGCGTCAACGAAAATCGCTTTATCTGCGCGGGGATATTCCAAAATTTCAATGTAGCCCTTCTCGCAACTTATGACGGCGCGTTTGGGTTGTTTTGAATGCATTGACAGCGCGACGGTTGCCATTTGTCCGCGCAGATTTTTTAAAAGAATCGTCGCCATTTCATCGGAGCCCGTCGGCGAAGGCAGCCATTGACTTAAAATTTCTTTCGGAGTCTCCGCCATAAACAAACGCACAATCGACAACGCATAAACTCCGATATCAAGGAGCGCGCCGCCCGCAAGATTGAGATTGAAAAATCTGTTGCGCATGTTATATTCCTTGAAACTTCCGAAGTTCAGCGTGATGATTTGAACTTTGCCGAAGTCGCCGCTTGAAATTTTTTCCGCAAGAGTTTTGTAAAGCGGCATGTGCCAAATCGTCATTGCCTCTGCGAGAATCAAATTTTTTTCGGCGGCAAGAGCAATCATTTCATCAAGTTCGCGGCTGTTCAGCGTTATGGATTTTTCAACGAGCAAATGTTTTCCGTTTTCGAGAGCGCGTTTCATGAATTGATAATGCGTGTTGTGCGGCGTGGTAATATAAATCACGTCAACATTTTCATCGGTAAAAATTTCGTCAACGCTGTCATAAATTTTCGCGACGTTGTATTTTTCGGCGAAGGCAACGGCTTTTTCATGAGTGCGATTGGCGACGGCGTATAAATTTTTTCCTTGCTTGTGAAGGGCTTGCGCCATTTCGTTGGCAATAACCCCAACGCCGAGCACCGCCCAATTTAAATTTTTTTCAGCCATAAAAATTACTCCTCACTGAATCAAAATATCTTTGTACATGGACAAAATTTCTTGCCCGTAATATCTGCCGGGAACAGCCCAGCGACCGTTCAAATCCTGCCAAGTTCCAAGTGTCCTTGAGCCGTAAGCCTGCCTTACGAGACTGTAACGCGGATCGACGACAGGCAAAGTCGGTTTTCTTGTCGAAGAATAAGCGAGCAAATGTTGAATGTGAGCACGAACTCCGATTTGCGGCGTTGCGAAAAATTCTCCTTTGACGCCGCCGCCGGTTGTGCCGAGCCCGCAATAATTATTTTGTTCGGGAATGACATCGCCGCCGTAACGAAAAAATCCCGTCTCTTTGAGAGCCTGCGCGAAGGCAACGTCGGGACGAATTCCCTCGCGGCTGCCTTCTTCGTAGTAATAGGCGACAATTTCTTCCGCCGAAACTTTTAAATTCGGGTGGGGATTGTTGCGCAGGAGATATTTAACGCATTGTTGTTGAGTGGCAATGGGCGTGCCGATAATCGAAGTGTCTGAAGTCGAGACGGTTTGCGGCACGGAAAATTTTTCCTGCGTTTCAAAGGGATTAAAGACTTCTCGGTTTTCGACGGGTTTGAACTTGTTCATTGTTTCGGAGACTCGTTCGCGCAGAGTCGGCAATTTCCTTTCAACAGATTTTGTTTCGATTTTCGGATCATGAATTCTGGCGTCAGCCGAAATTGAAATTGAAAAAGCAAATGCGCCGAGCAAAGCGGCGGTAACGAATCTCCCTATTTTGGAAAATTTCAATAGAATCACCCCATGTATACATATTTTTTTCATAAAAAGTACCAACTGCGGCGAAGTATACACCAATAAAAATTTTGTTGCAAGAAAAACATTGAAAACAGACGGGAGTTTTGAAAATGGCGGTGGGGATAATTGCGGAGTACAATCCGTTTCATGCGGGTCATGCTTATCAAATATCGGAGATAAAAAAAGTTTGTGACGAAGAAATAATTGCGGTAATGAGCGGCAGTTTCACACAGCGCGGCTCGCCGACAATTTTGGATAAGTGGACGCGGGCGCGGCTTGCGATTTTGGGCGGAGCAGATTTGGTTTTTGAATTGCCGTTCGTGAGTGCCGTAAGAAGTGCGCAGGATTTTGCGCGGGGCGGAATAAAACTTTTGGAGAGCTTGGGCGTCGTCGACAAACTTTCTTTCGGAACGGAGACAGCGGATTTGGAAAAATTAAAAGCGGCGGCGAAAGTCTTTAAAGAGAAAAATTTTGCAGAAAAACTTCATGCAAAAATGGCGGAAGGAATTTCGTATGCGGCGGCAGTGACGAAAATTTTATCTGAAGTCACGGGGCTTGACGAAAAAATTTTGCGGCAACCGAATACGATTTTGGCGATTGAATATCTGCGCGGGTTGCCGGAAAAAATTTCTCCGTTGCCGATAAAAAGAACGGGCGCGGCTTACGACGATTTGATTTTGCGAGAAAAATTTTCAAGTGCGTCGGCGATTCGGGCGGCACTTTACGAAGAAAATCCTTCGTGGGAAAAAATTTCCGCGCAGGTTGACGAAGAAACTTTAAAAGTTCTCCGCGCAGAAAAAATTTCGGGCTTGGTTGATGAAAATTTTTTATTCCGACCGCTGATGACAAAAATTTTAACATCCCGCGCAGAAGACATGAGAAAAATTTACGGCATGACGGAAGGTTTGGAATTCGGCTTGATAAAGGCGGCTTCGGCAAAAAATTATTCGGAGCTCGTGAAAAATTTGACGGGAAAAAGATACACGGCAAGCCGAATAAGGCGATTGCTTTTACATTTTTTGCTGAACATGACGGCGGAAGAAATTTCGGATTTGGACGCGGCGACTTGCGCGAGAGTTTTGGCATTCAACGAGCGCGGAAGAATCTTACTAAAAAAAATTTCCGTCCCGATAATTACAAAAGTCACGAAACATTTGAATAGACGCGACATTTACGAACGAAAAAGATTTTTGGAGCCGTATCAGAAAATTTTATTGCTTGACGTGTTGGCAAACGATCTGCGCGGGCTGTTGTTTGAAAAGCCGCGAGAGATTCGGAGCGATTTTTCAACGTCGCCGATATACATAAAAAAATAATGCGTCAAATGAATTCTTCAGCCTTCAGCTTTGCTTTTCTTGACGCGCAAATTTTTTTCAACTAGAATTTGTAAAAATTTTACTGAACGGAGATTTTGAATGAACTTGGAAAAATTTTTGACGGCAATAATTTTCTCGGCAATAATATTTTCAATGTCAATCTGCGCGGCGGCAGGCGAGCCGAAAATTTTGGCAGACTCGGCAATTTTGGTTGAGGCGTCAACGGGACGAATCATTTACGAAAAAAATTCCGAAACCTACCGCGAGCCGGCGTCCATGACAAAAATGTTGACGTGCATTCTCGCAATGGAAAAACTCGATCCGAATAAAGAAATTATGATGGGCTATGATGCGGTTACGGCTGAAGACAACACGCTGAATTGGTCGACGGGCGATTCTGTTTCGGCTAAGGAAATGGTAACCGCCGTCATGCTTGTTTCCGAAAACGGCGGCGCGATTGCTCTTGCCCAAGCCGTCAGCGGAAATGTTTCGCGTTTCGCCGAATTGATGAACGATAAGGCTAAGCAAATCGGTTGCACAAGCTCCAATTTTGAAAATCCGAACGGTCTGCCCGATCCGAATCATTATTCGACGGCAAAAGATATGGCGCGTATTGCCGCTTACTGCATGAAAAATCCCGAATTCAGAGAAATTGTCGATACCAAACGCACTTCGATTCGCTGGCTTTATCCAAAAGAAAAATGGAGCGAGCTTAACAACACGAATGAACTTTTGGGCAAATACAAGGGCGCGAACGGAATTAAAACGGGCTGGACGCGAGCGGCGGGCGGTTGCCTTACGGCTTCTGCGCGGCGCGGCGAAGTTGAACTTATCGCGGTTATCATGCACTCGCCCGACCACGATACTCGTTTTGACGACGCGACGGCTCTTTTTAATTACGGCTTCGAACGAGTCCGAATGGTTGATGCCATTGATAAAAATCGCGTTGAGAAAACTGTTTTCGTTCGCGGCGGCAAGCAGGCAACAATTATCGTCGGCGCGGAGGACGATTTAAATTTTCCGCTTATGGCTGGCGAGGATGCAAAATTTTTAAAAGTGACTTACGATCTGCCAAAGATTGTCGACGCGGAGAATGGAATTCAAATCGGAAAAGTTTTGGGCGAGGCGGTCTTGCGTTATGACGGAAAACCTGTTGCGAGAGTGCCGCTTGTTGCTCGCGAAAACGTCAAAGGCGGATTCAGTTTTTCTTCGTTGCTTATCTCAATCATTGCGCCGCTGATAACTTAAAAATTTCGCATTACGAATTAAAAAATCCCTCCAACGGCGGAGGGATTTTTTTCTAAGAAAAAATATTTTATAAGTCCTCTAGAGAAAACAACATTGATTTTCGATAAAGTGCAATAGCCTCAACTGATTTTCGATTGGGCGCGGAGATTTGACGGCGAATTCTTTTCTTGGCTTCGTCTTCCGTTTCGTCCAAAGTATTTTCGGGCAAATTTTTATACTCGTCGGAATTGGCAAAGCGATTCCATTCGTCTTCAAGAGCGCGAATTGTCATGATATATTTTTCCATAATGTCATCGGGCGTGGTTGAGTCGGCGTCCGATTTTTTTTGTATGAAAAAATTTTTCTCGTCGGATTTTTTATCGACATCTTGCTTGTCGTTAATCTTTTCGCCCGAAACTTTTTCTTCCGAAGTCTCATTTGATTGATTGACTTCGCCGAGAGTTTGATTTTCTGCGTCGGAAATGTTTGCGTTGCTTTCGGCTTGACTTTGTGGAGCATTTGACGAACCTTCACTCCCGCCGAAAATTGCTCCCGCGTCGCCCGTTGAAATTATTTCGCCGCCTTGAGAAGTTGACGCCGAGCCGCCGCCCATAGCCCCGTTGCATTGACCGAGCGCGCCGAGTTCAGCCATTGCTTCGGTTGACGCCTTAATCATTGCGCGAGTCATTGCCTCCCGCGCCTCCGATTTGCTCTTTGCCTTTTTGAGTTCGGCTTTGAGTTCTTCGCGAGCTTCTTCGGCGTGTTTTGCCTTTGAATAACTTTTCGGATCGTTGACGCGCAGAAAACCCATCTCTTCATCCGAAATTTTTTTCCCGCTCATAAGTTTTTGTTTGATGCGTTTGAGTTTCGCCTGTTTGGCTTGAGCATTTGACGTTTTAACTGCCTCGCTGATTTTGCCGAATGACGGAGTCATTATCGAAACAAAATTTCCGTTCGAGTTGGTGATCGTCTGTCCCGTGCGGATTTTGTGTTTCGCGGCGAAAGTCAGAGTTTTTGTTTTGACGTAAGAACTCAACGTACCGACGATCGCAAAATTCATCTTTATCGCCTCCTTGGCAAATGTGAAAAAATCCTTGTGAAACATTTTATATTTTACATTATCCTGCGCGGCTTATCAACCTTCGCTTTAAATTTTGGTTAACGGCTTGCAATTTCTTTCCTTGTGAAATAAAATGCAAACCGCTTTAACAATTAGGAATGAGGAATTAGGAATGAGGAATGAAAAATTCATTGCGCATTGATTTTAAGGAGTGTTTGAATTGATACTTGATCGTCTTGAAAATTTGCCTGTCGGCTCGTTCCACTACAAACTTTTGGCGGTAACGGGCTTGGGTTGGCTCTTCGACTCAATGGACACAGGATTAATTTCGTTCGTGTTGCCGATTTTGGCGAAGGAGTGGAGCTTGACGCCGGAACAAGTCGGCTGGATTGGGAGCGTCGGCTTAATCGGAATGGCATTGGGCGCGGTATTGGCGGGAACAATCGCCGACAGATTCGGGCGCAAAAATGTTTTCGCGGCGACGGTAATTTTATACAGCGTGGCAACGGGACTCTGCGCGGTGGCATGGAGTTATGAAAGTTTGTTGGTATTCAGATTTTTGGTCGGCTTCGGCTTGGGCGGAGAACTTCCTGTCGCGGCAACTTTGATGAGTGAATATGCTCCAAGTCATCTGCGCGGAAGATTTATCGTTTTGCTGGAAAGTTTTTGGGGTATCGGCTGGCTCGTGGCGGCTCTTATTTCCTATTTGCTGATTCCGAAATTCGGTTGGCACACAGCGTTTATAATCGGCGCAATGCCCGCGCTCTACGTCTTTTTAATTCGTCTGCACATGCCAGAATCAATTCGCTATTTAATCTCGAAAGGCAGAGTTGAGGAGGCGCGGCAAATAATTTTATCATTGGAGAAAAAATTGGGCGTGGCAAGCAAACCGTTCGACAAAGAATTTGAAGAAGAATCTACTCCGATTTTCAAGCTGAATGTCTTGACGTTGTGGACAAAAACTTTTCGCGTGCGGACAATCATGTTGTGGCTGGCGTGGTTCGGAATTGTTTTCAGCTATTACGGAATTTTCATGTGGTTGCCGTCGATAGTTTTTGCGCAAGGCTTTGAAGTCGTAAAAACTTTCGAGTACGTTTTGATAATGACGTTGGCGCAGTTGCCGGGCTACATAGCGGCGGCGTTTTTGGTAGACATAATCGGTCGTCGATACACTTTGTCTTTTTTCCTGTTGATGTCGGGCGTCTGTGCTTATTTCTTCGGCAATGCGGCGACAAGTTATGAATTGCTTGGTTGGGGCGCGGCAATGAGTTTCTTCAATCTCGGAGCTTGGGGCGTCATTTACACTTACACGCCCGAACTTTATCCGACAGCGATAAGAGCTTTAGGATCGGGCTGGGCGGCAGGCTTCGGAAGAATCGGCGGCATGATCGCTCCGATGTTGGTCGGCGTCCTGCTTGTCGGCGGCGCGGCTATTAATTCGATTTTCGTAATGTTCGCGTCGGTCTTCGTTATCATTTCGGTTATCATTTTGAGTTTGGGCGTCGAAAGCAAGAAAAAATCTCTTGAAGAAATTGACGCCTCCTTTAAAACCAAAACCGCTTGAAATTTTCCAAAAGACGGCATCTCTTCTGAGAGTCGTACTTCGATAAAAAAATTTTTAAGTACTTGCTTTGATCATTTGACAGAGACAAGGAACGGCGAAAATTAAACAGAGGATAAGTGTGCCTTTCTTGTTTGTGTTGGAAAGGCATTTTACTTTTTTGGAGGTTTGGCTATGAAAAAATTTTGCAAGTTCGTAGTCGACAGGATGGCGATTTTCGTTATCTTAATCGGAATTTTGGGCGCGACAATTCCCGAAACTTTAACTTGGGTCGGCTCGTATGTTTCATGGATGCTCGGCGTCGTAATGTTCGGAATGGGCATGACGCTTACGACGGACGATTTCCGCGCAGTTTTGAGACATCCCGTTGAAGTTTTAATCGGAGTGGCGGCTCAATTTACGATCATGCCGCTGGTTGCGTGGGGCTTGACGATAATTTTTAATTTGCCGCCCGAATTGGCAATAGGAGTAATTTTAGTCGGAACATGTCCCGGCGGCACGGCGTCGAATGTCATAGCGTATTTGGCTCGCGGCGATTTGGCATTATCGGTTTCAATGACGATGACAACAACTTTGCTCGCGCCGCTTGTTACGCCGCTTTTGACATATTTTTTCGCGGGAGCACGAATCGAAGTTTCATTAACCGCAATGATGATTTCAATCGCGCAAATGGTTTTGGTACCGGTTTTGCTGGGCGTGGCGGCGAATCATTTTTTCTCGGCGTTCACAAAAAAAATTCAACCGATTTTGCCGCTTATCTCGGTTGTCGCGATAGTTTTGCTTGTCGGCGGCGTGGTTGCGTTATCGGCAGAAAAACTTTTGACGGTCGGCGCGTTGATGGCTTTGATTGTGATTTTGCACAATGCGCTGGGATTATTGCTCGGCTACGGCTTGGCAAGCGTTTTTAAACTCGATTCAAAAAAATCTCGGACGATAGCTATTGAAGTCGGTATGCAAAATTCGGGCTTGGCGGCGTCGCTTGCGATTATTTATTTCAATCCGGCGGCGGCGATACCGGGCGCGATTTTCAGCGTGTGGCACAATGTATCGGGCTCACTGCTTGCGAATTTTTTTGTAAAGCGCGAAGAACACTCCGTCAACGATTTGGCGGCTAAAATTTGATTGGAGGATTTGAGATGAAAATTTTTACAACGGTTAAGGACATGAAAAATTTTTCGCGGGAATGTCACTGCGCAGGAAAAATTATCGGACTCGTGCCGACAATGGGCGCGTTGCATGAAGGGCATTTGTCGCTTGTCAAGGCGTCGAAAGAAAAATGCGACGTTACGATTGTTTCCGTGTTCGTGAATCCAACGCAATTTGCTCCGAACGAAGACTTTGACGCTTATCCGCGAACTTTTGAAAAGGACGTTGCAAAATTGAAATTGCTCGGCGTTGACGCGATTTTTCATCCTTCGCCCGAAGAAATGTATCCTGCGGGCTTTTCGACTTATGTTAATGTCGAAGGCGGCTTGACAAAAAAACTTTGCGGAGCGAGTCGCCCGACACATTTTCGCGGCGTGGCAACGGTTGTAACGAAACTCATGAACATAACGCAGGCGGATGAAAGTTTCTTCGGGCAAAAGGACGCCCAACAAGTCGCGGTTGTGAAACGCTTCGTAACCGATTTGAATTTGTCGCCGAAAGTGAACATGTTGCCGATAGTTCGCGAAGAAAGCGGCTTGGCTTTGTCGTCACGGAATGCTTATTTGACTTCGGAAGAAAAAATTTCTGCATTGGCACTTTCACGCGGCTTGAAAAAAGCTGAAGCGACATTTTTTGCGGGCGAAAAAAATTCTGCCGCTCTCAAAAAAATTGTGGCGGATGAATTGGCAACGGAGCCTTCAATTTCGGCGGATTATATCGAGCTTTTAAAATATCCTTCGCTTGAGGAGACAGAATTTGTCGAAGGAGAAAGTTTGCTGGCGGCGGCGATTTTTATCGGGAAGACGCGCCTTATCGACAACATTATTTTAACTCCTAATTCCTAGTTCCTAATTCCTAGTTCCTAATTGCTTTTCCTTCGCCGCTGTTGTATCATGGAAAAAAAATTAATCGAGCGAGTGTGATTTTTTGGTTTACTTTTTGAAATTCGGAGCCGCATGGATTTTGCCGCCGGGAATTTTTGTTCTGTTGATGGTTGCGTTGGCAGTCAAGCTTTTCCGAATCGACAGGAAACTTTCTTTAATCGTTTTGGTCGGGACGGCGATTTTCTATCTGCTTTGTACGAGTTTGGTTGCGGAAAGATTGATGGGTTGGTTGGAAAAAACTTATATGCCGCCCGCGCAGATTGAAGTTTTGGGCGCAGATGTGATTGTTTTACTCGGCGGCGGCGCGATAAGTCAAGTGCCCGACGTTGACGGCGTGGGAGCTTTATGCGCGAGCCCTGCCAACAGACTTTTGACGGCGGTCAGACTGCAAAAAATTTTGAACGTGCCGATTTTGGTAAGCGGCGGACAAACTTACAGCGATTCGGGCGCGGAAGCGGAAATATCTGCGCGGATTTTAAAAACTTTGGGCGTCGCCGAAGAAAAAATTTTAGTCGAAACAAAGAGCGTCAACACAACTCAAAATGCAAGATATTCCGCAGAAATTTTGCGCGAAAAAAATTTCAAAAAGCCCGTGCTCGTGACGAGTGCCTTTCACATGAACCGCGCCGTTCTGAATTTCAATCTTTGCAACTTCGAGCCGATACCTTACCCGACAGATTTTACGGTTGCGCACAATCCGACTTTTCATTATACGAAACTGCGCCCGCGAGCCGAAGCCTTGCTGTTGAATGTAACGGTTATGCAGGAAGTTTTGCGGACTTTCATAACGGAAATTTTCGGCGTATGAGGAGTGATTAAATGAAAAAATTTTTTATAATCTGCGCGGCAATTTTTATGATGAATTCGACCTGCGCGGCGGAGAATTTGAAATTTATCGACGCAATGGAAGATACGGGCTATTACTACGACGCCGACACCGTGCAAACCGAAAATTCGGCAATTTTCTATGTGAACATGGCGGTTATCAAGGCGAGTTTGAATCGCATGTACGTTTACGACGTGAAAATAAATCACGCCGAAAAAACTTACGAAATTTTGTGGTCGAAAATTCTTTCCTACGATACGCGAGCCGAAATTGAATCGAATAAATCGAGCCGTCCGCCGCAACATTATTCAAACAAATCCGAGTTCGGGCAAATGGTCAGACTGATTCTTTACGGCGAATAAAAAATATCCCGTCGAAAAATTCGGCGGGATTTTTTTTTGGCGTTATGAAATTATAAGATGGAAAGTTCATAAGGTGGAAAGATTGAAAGTGGAAAAGCTTTTACTTTCCATCTTTCAATCTAACCATCTTTCCATCTATTTTTTCTTGACCAAATCGGCTTTCGATTGCCCGGTTTTGTAAGTCACCTTTTTAATCTTGCGTTTTTGAGCCTTCGCCTCGCGCTTGGCTTCGGCATTCTTTTTGTCTTCCTTACTCAAATTTTTCTCGGAAGTCATGTCGAATTGTTTATAAAAATTTTCGGCGGCTTTGCGATAATCTTTGGCGTTTTTGCCGATTGAACTCGACTGCAAACTGTAAGTGTAAAGAAGTTTTTGGTCGGCGGCATTGTAAACGTAGAAGAAAAGCCACGGTCTGCCCGAATTGTTGGCGACGGTCGTTATCATGTAAGTATCGGCGTATTTGGCAATGTTCGCGTTGAAAATTTTCTCTGCCTCGACGGTGTCAAGCGAATAAATATCAACGCCGGTATCGCGGCGAACGGCGGCGGCTATTTCCTCGTAAGAAATTATGTCGTGCGAAGAAGTGTCTCTGCCGGCGGCGTAAATCGATTTCGTAAGTTCGTCGATTGTCGGTTCAGCCTCTTCCATTTTATAAAAATTCGGCATCGCGACAGCCATTGTCTTTATCGTTGTCAAGTCGGCGTCTTCTTCGATATTTTCTTCGTAAGCCGCCAATGCGACGGACGAAGTCAAAAATATCGCCAACATTGCCAACGCGGCTAAAAACTTTTTCATGGCGATTCTCCTTTCAGACTTTCAGTTTTTTCTTTTTACTGCGCGGCAACTCTTCATCGCTGACTTCAACGGCTTTTCCTTCCTCAAGCCAGCGATAAAAAGTATTGGCGGTAATTCTTACTCTCGCGCCCGTCTTGTCGGCAAAATAAGCTTTCGGCATGTTGTTTGAATTGTCAATGTGAACCAAATATCTGCCTTGTTCGTCGGTCTTCACGCCGTAAGGGAGAAGTTTCTTCATGTCTTTTTCGTAACTCTGCTGAAGCCGTTCTTGCTTGGACATTCGCATAATTCTCACTCCTTCAAAAGTCCGTGAGCTTTAAGCGCGTTTTTCAAAATTTCAAGATGCGCGGGTTCCATTTCGCTGAGCGGCATACGCAATTTTCCTACGTTCCAGCCCAAAAGTCCCATTGCGGTTTTGACGGGAATTGGATTCACTTCGCAGAAAAGCGCGTCGATTAAATCGCAGTAATCGATTTGCATACGCGACGCCTCCGCAATTTTTCCGTCGAAATAATTTTGGCAGATTAGATGGGTGTCACGCGGCGCGACATTCGACAAAACCGAAATGACTCCGCTTCCGCCGAGAGAGAGAATCGGGACGGTTTGATCGTCATTGCCCGAATAAACAGCAAGTTCATCGCCGCAGAGTTTGCGCGTCCGAAGAATTGAAGTTAAATCTCCGTTGGCTTCTTTTGTTGCGACAATGCGCGGGTGTTTGCAAAGTTTTGCGTAAGACTCCGGCTTGATGTCAACGCCCGTGCGTCCCGGAACATTGTAAAGAATCACGGGAATATTAATACTGTCGGCGATTTTCAAATAATGCGCGACGAGTCCGTTTTGAGTGCACTTGTTGTAATAGGGCGTGACCAAAAGGACGGCGTCTACTCCGACTTTTTCAGCGTATTGAGACATTTGAATTGCGTAGGAAGTATCGTTGGAGCCCGTGCCCGCAATGACGGGGACGCGCCCGTTGACGTGCTCGACGGCAAATTTTATCGCGGCTTTATGTTCTTCGTCGTCGAGAGTGGCAGTCTCGCCCGTCGTGCCCGTGATACAAATCGCGTCCGTCAAATTTTCAATCTGATCGTCGATAATTCTTCCGAGCTCGGAAAAATTTATTCCCGTCTCGTCGAAGGGCGTAACAATCGCCACACACGCCCCGATAAATGGTAACTTTTTCATTCAAACTCCCCCCAAAATGCAATTAGTAATGATTAATTAGCAATGAGCAATGAAAACTCTAGTTCCTAGTTCCTGGTTCCTAGTTCCTAATTGAAAAACAGAGCAAAGAACATTCCGATTAATGCGCTTCCTATAAACATTAAAACACTTGAAACTATTCCTTTTTGAATCGCCTCGGCGATTACGGAAACAATGGAACTGCTTCCCGCGCCCGAAGATTGAATTCCGTTGAGCAACCTTTGCGACAAAATCTCAGATAAATTTTTATTCTCGCCGCCCAACAATTCCGCAATGGTTTCAGTCACCGAATCGACAGCGGCAGAAAGTGTGTCTCCAACACCGACTGCTCCAAGCAAATATCCCAGAATGAAAAAAATTATTACGTCACGAATAACATCGGCAATCGCAACGCTCGCACGCCCTTTTTTGTGTCTTATTTTGATGAAACTTTTTCCAAGACTGAAACCTATGCCGAACAACGCAAGCGATTTGCCGAAAGGAACGCCTGCTTCATGCATGGTAGAAACAAGATCAACAGTTTGTTCATTTATAATTCCAAAATCCATTTGCTCGTTCAATACCTCGTCAATCCGTCGCCGATTTTATTTCGCCGAAAATTTCTTTGTGCTCCTTGATAATCTCTTCATTGCCGAAAACGCACAGATAATTTTGTTTCATGCAGTCCGCAACCAATTTAGACAAGGCGCGAATATCTTCCTGCCGCGCAGATAAAATTTCATCGCGAGATTTTTGGCGGTCGGCGTAAGTAATATTTCTCAAGCAAAAATCGGCGGCAACTTGTCCCTTAAGCGAAGGCGTCAACGGCTTGTCGGATTTACTCAGCGTGCCGATAATGTATTTGTCCATTTCGCGGTCGCTCACGTCGAAATTTTTAAGGAAGTCAGCCGTGCCGTCAAAAGTTTTCAGCGTCTCGGAAAGATTCGGGTCGCGATAAGAGCCGAAAAATAAATTTCCGTTGCGATTGAAACTCGCAAAAGCTCCATACGCGCCGCCCTGCACACGAATTTTTATCCAGAGATATTCATAGCGCAAAATCGTTTCCAAAATGTTCAGCGCGCCCGTGTATTCGTGCCCAAGCTCGATAAAATTCGCGCCCTTGCCGACGTATTGAACGCGGCTTTGCGAATAAAGTCCTTCGTTTTTCGGCTTGCAAGGAAAAGAATAATGTTCGCGCTGGTATTCGTCAACCGTCATTCCCTTCAAAAGTTTGTGGAGATGCGGCACAAATTTTTTGTAAAGCTCTTCGGGAGCCGTCACGCTGATAATCAAGCCGTTGCGATTGACAAGGCGATTGAACACGTCGCGCAATTCGTCAACAAAATCTTCAAATTTCTCGTCGAAGTTCGCAAGCAAATCTTTTAAAAATTTGTTGTAAGGCAGAAAAGCGGCGGCGTTGTAAGCTCCGGATTTATTTTGATAAGCGACGAGCTGCGCGGAAACTATTTGCGTCGCCATGTTTTGTAAGTTCAATTCAAAACCGATTTGCTCCTGTTCGACAAGTTCGCGCAGGCGTTTTTTGTTCGTGAAAATTGTTTCGTTGAAAATTTCCGCGAGGATGTCTGTCATCTCGGCGAGTTTTGATTCCAACGCTTTGACAAAAACTTTCATGCGCGGCGCAAATGAATTCGGCGAATCTTTTTCGGGATCTGCGCGGAGATTTGTTCCGAAGCCGCCGACATGCAAATTTGTAAGAATCGCAAGTTCTTCGTAGGAATGTTTTTTGGTATCGATATTGCCCAAAAGCTCCGTCAAAAGGTAGGCATGGCAAATTTTATCTTGCGGAACTTTAAGGGCGTCGAAATAAAAAGTCAGATAAATTATGCCGTGCGTGTCGAGGTTGCTGAAAAGAATTTTCGCGCCGTCAATGTCACGGAATTGTAACGGGAAATGCTCCGCCTCCTTGCGAAGGTCTTCGCGCTTGAGAATCGGAATTGTCTTCAAAGCTTCTGGCGAATCGGGAGTTTGTTGACGGAGTTTTAATTTCGCGGTCGTCGAGATAATTTCTTCAATCTGCGCGGGAGTCAAGCGGGATTTAATTTCTGCAAGCTTTTTTGCCTGCTCGGCGTCACGTTTTTTGGCAAAATTTTTATCGGGCGCGAGCGTCATCAAAACTTTGTGCGGATTTTCCAAAAAATATTTCCGAACGAGATTTTCAAAATAATTTTCGTCAAGCCCGCGCTTAATCGCCGCCAAATCTTCTTCGTAACGCAGATAAGCATTCGGGTCGCCGCCGTAAAGCCAAGTTTTCAAAAGTCGCAAGCCGTAAATCAAACCTTTTGGCGCAAGCCCGAAGTCCGCCTCGCGAAGACGAAACTCCATCAAATTTATCGATGCCTGCAACAAAGTTTTGTCAATGCCGTTGTCGGCGAGCTTTTTAAGTTCGTCGTTCAAAAGGTTGTAAAATTTTTCTGCACGATTTTTTTCCGAGCCGCTCAGCGTGATTGTAAAAGTCGGTTGGCGCAAATCGTCTTCAAGCCCGACATCGACATCTTTTCCCAAACCCGAATCAATCAGAGCTTTGCGGACGGGCGCGGCGGGGCTCGAAAACAGCGCGTGACTCAAAATCCCCAAGCCCAAATTCGTAAGAGTATCTTCGACGTTGCCGACAACCAGATTTAACGCAAGAAAAGTTTTTTCGGCGGCGGATTCTTCTTCGCCAATCGGATAAACTTCGTCAAAAATTTTCATCTCGGCGAAAGTCGGTTGCAAGGAAATTTCCGAATCAACTTCGATTTTTTCAAAGGCGGAAAGATATTCGCGGTTGAGATAATCCAACTGCTCGGCAATGTCCACGTCGCCGTAAAGATAAATGAAACTGTTCGACGGGTGATAAAATTTTTGATGGAAGGCGATAAATTTTTCCTGTGTGAGATTCGGAATTGCTTCGGGGTCGCCGCCCGATTGAAAGCCGTAACAATTTTGCGGAAAAGTTTTTTGCAAAAGTTTGCTGCCCAAAATGTCATCGGGCGAAGACAACGCGCCTTTCATTTCGTTATAAACAACGCCGCTGTACTTCAACGATAACTCTTCTTCATTCCTAATTCCTAATTCCTCATTCCTAATTACTTCATAATGCCAGCCTTCCTGCATCAAAATTTCGGGCGTCTTCAACATGACGGGATTAAAAACCGCGTCGAGATAAACGTCCTGAAGGTTGCGAAAATCTTTTGCGTTGCGGCTGGCGACGGGATAAACGGTTTTGTCGGGATAAGTCATGGCGTTCAGAAAAGTATTCAGCGAACCTTTGACGAGCTCAACGAACGGCTCCTTCAAAGGATATTTTTTCGAGCCGCACAAAACCGAGTGTTCGACAATGTGCGCAACGCCCGTATCATCTTTCGGCGGCGTGCGGAAGCCGATATAAAAAACTTTGTTGTCATCATCTGCCGCGACATAAAAAAGTTTCGCGCCCGTTTTAATGTGTTCAAACTCGTAAGTCTTCGCGCCGAGCTCGGCGACTTCGGAAAAATTTTTCAAACGAAAGCCGTTAAGTTCTTTATTAATTTCCAAATTCATTCCTCCTCAATATCGTTAATCAAAGTTTTAATCAACTTCGCAGGGACGCCTCCGACCAGAGAATTATTGGGAATATTTTTCGTGACAACCGCGCCCGCCGCCACCACGACATTATTTCCAATCGTCACGCCCGGCAAAATCGTTACGTTCGAGCCAATCCAAACATCATTTCCGATTTTAACCGGCGCAGTGACTCCGATATTTTTTCTGCGCTTGGCGGGGCTTAAGGGATGTCCGATTGTCGTTATCAGCGTGTGCGGCGCAATCATCACGTTATTTCCGATTTTAACTTCGACAATGTCAAGGATCGTCACGTTGTAATTGGCAAGGAAATTATCTCCGACATGAATATTTTTTCCGTTGTCGCAGTTGAAGACGGGCAGGACGACGGGATTTTTTCCCGCGCTCCCAAAAAGTTCGCGGATAATTTTTTCTTTGGTCTCATAATCCGTCACGTCGGTTGCGTTGAGTTTTTGACAGAGTTTCACGGCGTTTAATTTCAGTGCGTCGACTTCGGGGTCTGTGAAATCGAATTCCAAACCTGCGCGAAGTTTTTCCAATTCGGTCATTGGCAAGACTCCTTTCAGCAATGAAAATATTTTATTCGGTAAAGTGCTAACCGTCAAGTAAGGGAAAAGGGCGACGGGAGAAGGGAAAAGACTTCTCCCATTTCCCTTTTCCCATTTCCCTTTTCCCATTTCCCTTTTCCCATTTCCCTTAAAACTTTGACTTGCAAATGGTTTTCGTGTAAAATCCTTCGATTGATTAAACTTTTATTCGGAGGTTGAAAAAATTTGGCAATGATATTTGAAGGATTGCTCCTCGCAATTTTGGCGGTCGTGTTGATTTTGTGGCTTTATTTGAAAGGAAGGAAGGAAAAAGTTGTTCCGAAGCTCGAAAGCCGCTCGCCGTTCAAAATCGAAAAACGCTACAAAAAATCTGTGACGATCTCAACGACGATAGAATTTCGCAACGAAGGAACTCAAAGCGCAATGATAGTCGACGCGATTTGCCATCCGCTTTTGCCTTTCGAGCAATATGACGGAATGGACGTGCGCGGCAAGGCGGAGCGCGAAGGAGTTCCTCGCGAAGATGATTATTTTGAAGCGTTGGTTTTGGAACATCAGCAGAGCGTAAATCTTGTGGCGAAAGTTACATTGACTGCGCGGAAAAATCTTTCGTTGGAAGAAGCAGTCGCCCGCATGGTAGATTTTCCAATCGAATTTATTTATCGGGAAGTCGGACGGACGCCCATGCATTGGTCGATAGCGCGAGTGATTTTGACTGCCGAAGAACTTTCAAAACTCTTGGGCGTCAAACTTATCAAAGACTAAGGAGAAATTTTTATGAACGTGGAAATTATTCCGATAACAACCAGAATTTTAACGCCGAAAGATGACATTGTCGACGTGATAGAAAAGTATACACGCGACATAATCACGCCCGACGACGTTGTCACGGTTGCCGAAAGTGTTGTTGCGATAACGCAGGGAAATATTATTCGTCCCGATGAAATGAAAATCAGCAACCTTGCAAAACTCTGTTGCAAATTCATTCCCGATTACGGAAGTTTGGCGACGCCGCACGGTATGCAAGCTCTTATGGAAAAGGAAGGCGAATGGCGCGTTGCCTTTGCATTGGTTGCGGGTTTTTTTGGAAAGGTTGTCGGACTTCGCGGGCTGTTTTACAAATGGGGCGGGCGTCAAGCGGCTCTTATCGACGACGTAACCGGAACAATGCCGCCCTTTGATAAATGCGTTGTCTACGGTCCCGAAAATCCCGAAAAAGTTGTTGACGATCTCAAGACGCGCTTAAAATGTTTCGGCGCAATGATAGCTGACGTTAATGATTTAAAACGTTCTCGGATTGTCGGAGCAACGGCGGGCATGAATGCTCAACTTGCATCAGATTTGTTGATTGATAATCCTTTCGGAAATGCCTCGCAGAAAAGACCGATTTGCGTTTTGAAAAATTTCCGTCAATATCAGGAGCAACAGCAATGAAAAAATTTTTTGAGAAGATAATTCTCTTGACGCTTGCGATAATTTTAATCGGCGGCGGGGAAGCTCTGGCAATACCTGTTCCCTTGCGCGGAGTCGTCGAAGGTTTTTACGGCACGCCTTGGACTTTTGAAGACCGCGCAGATATTATCGACTTCTGCCGAAAAAATAATTTGAACTCTTACATTTACGCGCCGAAGGACGATCCTTATCACCGCGAACAATGGCGCAAGCCTTATCCCGCCGACAAACTCGCCGAAATGAAAAATCTGGTTGCCGTTGCGAAAAAAAATAATGTCCGATTTATCTTCGCCGTCTCGCCGGGACTCGATTTGAATTACAAGGGCGACAAGGGCGAAGAAGATTTTCGCCTTATGATTCGCAAGCTCGACGCAATGTATCAAATCGGCGTTCGTGACTTCGCAATTTTTTTTGACGATTTAAAAGATGCCAAAGGCAATCATCACGAAAACGGCAAGGAGCAGGCGGAGTTTTTAAATCGTGTGCAAAAAAATCTGCGCGGAAGGTACAAGGACGTTGCGCCGCTTATCACGGTTCCGACGGAATATTTTTATCTGGACATGGTAAAGGGCGAAAAGCTCAAGCCTTACACAAAAGATTTGGCGGAGAATCTTGATCCGCGAATTGTGGTTTTGTACACGGGGCGCGGCGTTGTCTGCGACGGAATAACCGATAAGGAGCTTGCCGAAGTCAATAAAATTTTCGGACGCGAAGTCGGCATTTGGTGGAATTATCCCGTCAACGATTATTCGCTGACGCCCGACGGCAATCGCAACGTGAAATTGGCACTCGGCGCGATTGAAAAACTTCCGACGGCGAAAATGACGGCGATTTTTTTCAATCCGATGGGACAAGTTCAGCTGTCGAAAATTTCTTTGGCGACGGGCGCGATTTACGCGAACAATCCCGTCACTTACGACGAAACGCAAGCTTGGAATAAAGTTTTGAATGAACAATTCGGCGCATTGGCTCCGAGCATGAAAATTTTTGCGGAGCATTCGCGGCACATGGAAAATTCTTGGGCAAAAGTCGGGGCTCCCGACGCGATAGAATTTTCAACGGCGGCTTTCAATTTGCTGAACGATTGGGGCAAAAAAAATTTTCTTGACTTCGCGCCGCTCGAAAAAAAAATCGACGAAATGGAACGCGCCGCCGATATTTTACTGAAAAAATTGCCGCAAAAATATTTGTCGGAGTGTAAGCCGCAACTGGAACAGTTCAAAAGAATTGCCAATGCCGACAGAGTCGCGCTTGAATCTCTCAAGGCGGGGAAACTTGATCCGCGTTTGAAAATTTTGCGCGAAGAAATTGCGGCGAACGAAAAACAAGCCGTCCTTTCCGAAGAGGCGGCTCGTAAATTTATAGATGATGTTATCAAAGCTTTAGACGCGCCGAGTAAAACCAAGCGGAAAAGATAACTTGAAAAATTTTTCTCGTCGTGATAATATTTGCTCGGTTAAAAAAGAAAATTTTTATGGCAGGTGTCGGTAACGGCTCCTTTCTCGTTGATAACTACTTAGTAACTACTTAGCGATTGTTGAGCCGCTGCAACGGCTTATTTTTTTCCTTTGAAGTATGTCAGTGCCGCAAAGACGAGAGTTCCGACTTGGCAAATGAGACCAAGCCAACTCTGGACATTCTGAATATCTTGAATATCCATCTTGCGTCACCTCCTTCCTTCGAGGGAAGAAGCCGACTACCTAGACCTGCCGATCGAAATAATATCATAACTTCATAAGTTTTTCAAGAAAAAATTGTTGCCTCTCGTGCTATAATCGGCGCGGGAGATTTTTTTAATTATGAATTAGGAATGAGGAATTAATAATTAAAAAGCGTTCTTCATTCCTAATTCATAATTCATAATTCCTAATTGCATTGGCGGGAGGGATTTTTTTATGAATGAAGAAGCGGCAAGAAATTTTTCTGTGACTTGGCATGAACGCGGCGACGAAAAAAGTGATACTCAAAAATTTTGGTTGACTCTGCTAAGAAAAGTTTTTGACGTTGCCGAGCCCGAAGAACTTATTGACTTTGAAAAGCGCGTAAAAATCGACGATCAAACAAAATTTATCGACGGATACATTTCCCGAACAAAAATTCTTATCGAACAAAAATCTTTCGGCACGGATTTAAACAAAATCGCCCGGCAGTCCGATGGAGAATATCTCACGCCCTTTGAACAGGCAAAACGTTACGCCGAAGCTTTGACTTATTCCGAGCGTCCGCGCCGAATTATTATCTGTAACTTCGACGAGTTCAGGATTTATGACTTGCGACAAATGGACTCGCTCGAATTTCTTTCGGGAGAAAAAATTTATTCCCCAACAATTCTTAAACTGGAAAATTTCCGAAACGACTTCGCAAAACTTGAATTCATCGTAAATCCCAATGCCGAGATAAATCCCGAAGTAAAAATTTCGACAGACGCCGCAAAAATCGTCCGCAAAATCTGCGCGGCACTCGATAAGGATTATTCCAAGCGCGACGAGGATTACATCGACGCTCTAAGCAAACTTTGTGCGCGGCTGGTTTTTTGTTTTTATGCCGACGACGCGGGGCTTTTCAAAGATAAATTCGGCGATTACCTCAAAAATTTTTCACATAAGGAACTCGGCGACGCCCTGCAAAAATTTTTCGACGCACTCAACACGCCACAAGATAAACGCGCCGATTTGAAAAATTTTCCTTACGTTGACGGCGGACTTTTTGACGAAAAAATTCCCATCCCGCCGCTCAATCAAAATTTTAAATTCGCGTTGGAGCGCGCCCATATTTTGGAAGTGCGATTTGAGGAATTTATAAAGTTCAGCTGGCGCGAAATTGACGCGACGATTTTTGGCGCAATGTTCGAGGCACTTTTCAATCCCGATACCCGCCGCTCCGACGGAATTCATTACACCGCCATTGAAAATATCCACAAAGTGATTGACCCGCTTTTTCTCGACGATTTGAACGAAGAATTTGCCGACATCAAGCGTATGCAAAAGAAAAATCGAATTGCCGCGCTGAAAAATTTTCAAGACAAACTCGCCTCGCTGAACTTTTTGGATCCCGCGTGCGGTAGCGGAAATTTTTTGACGGAAACTTATCTTTCCTTGCGCCGCCTTGAAAATGAGATTATCAGAGAGCTGAAAAATCTTTTTGCAGAAATTCCTAAAAATCCCGTTAAAGTTTCGCCGCGACAATTTTACGGCATTGAGATAAATGACTTCGCGGTTGCCGTTGCAAAAGACGCGCTTTGGATTGCCGAAATTCAAATGCTCAGAAAAACTTCTTGGATTATCGGAGAAACATTGAAGGAGTTGCCGTTGAGAAAAAATATTTCAATCGTCAAGGCAAATGCTCTGCGCGTCGATTGGAAAAAAATTGCGCCCGAAGTCGATTTTGTCATTGGCAACCCGCCGTTCGTCGGGGCGCGCATGAAAAATTCCGAGCAAACAAAAGACATTCAAAAAATCTTCGACGGCTGGAAAAATCTCGGCAACCTTGATTATGTCGCTTGCTGGTATAAAAAGGCGGCGGATTTTATGGCGGAGAAAAAAATTCGCGCCGCGCTTGTCTCTACAAATTCGGTTTGTCAAGGCGACAGCGTCGGCACGCTCTGGAAAAATCTTTTCGCGCAAAAAATTCACATTGATTTTTGCCACAGAACTTTCAAATGGCACAGCGAGTTGGAAAATCCCGCGCATGTGCACTGCGTCGTTGTCGGCTTCAGCTCCGCGCCCAACGACAAGCCCAAAATTATTTTCGACGGCAAGAAAAAAATTTTTGCCGAAAATATCAATGCCT
Organism: uncultured Selenomonadales bacterium; assembly: GCA_937877655.1. Classification (GTDB taxonomy): domain Bacteria; phylum Bacillota; class Negativicutes; order Selenomonadales; family Selenomonadaceae; genus Quinella. Next base: position 27,627 of record CALFJC010000101.1, on the reverse strand, counting down.
ATCTGGTTGACGGCGAAGATATTTTTGTAGAGAGCCGCCCGAATCATCTTCAAGATTTTGTGCCGAAAATGTGTTTTGGAAGTATGCCAAATGACGGCGGAAATTTAATTATCGAAGTCAACGAACTCGAAACATTTTTAAAATTGGAGCCCGCCGCGCAGAAATATGTTTTCTCTTATGTCGGAGCGGAAGAATTTATTCATGATAAAAAACGTTATTGCTTGTGGCTTGAAGGCGTGCCAATGTCTGAAATAGAAAAAATGCCGCTCGTTTTGGAGCGGGTCGAAAAAGTTCGTGAACATCGATTGGCGAGCAAAAGCGCGGGCACTCGCAAGCTTGCCGATAAAGCCTCTCTTTTTTATCAAAATGCTCAACCGAAGACAAATTACATTTTGATTCCGCGAGTCAGTTCAGAAAATCGAAAATATATTCCGATTGGCTTTTTGGAACCGAAAATCATTGCCAGCGACGCGACATTGACAATTCCCGCCGCGCAGATTTATCATTTTGGAATTTTAACGAGTTCAATTCATATGGCATGGATGAGAACTGTCTGCGGAAGATTGGAAAGTCGGTATCGCTATTCGGCGACGGTTGTTTACAATAATTTTGTGTGGTGCGAGCCGACAAGTCGACAAAGGCGGCGCATTGAACAGACGGCGCAAGAAATTTTGGATGTCCGCGCAGATTTTCCCGATTGGACTTTTGCAAAACTCTACGACGAAGCGACAATGCCGAAAGATTTACGCGACGCGCACAAGGAAAACGATTTGGCGGTAGCGTTGGCTTACGGCTTTGAAAATTTTTTGAACGACGAGCCGCGCCTTGTCGCCGAGCTGATGAAACTCTACAAAGCGATAGCTGATAGGTGATAGGTGATAGCTGATAGAAAAAACTATTCCCTATAAGCTATAAGCTAACAGCTAATTCGTTCTTTCTTGACAAAATTTGGAAGCTGTGATAAATTTTCAGTGTTTGAAAAGCAAACAACTGCGATGAGGATAGCAGTTCCAACATGATTTTCACCGAAACGAAAACCCCCGTACAGAAATGCGACGCTGTGCGGGGGTTTCGCTTGCCTTAACCGCTGCGACTGCGATTAGTCAGGGGCAATCAGTTGAAAGAGTGTCTGCCGCTTAAAACCATCTCTTACGGATGTAGCTGACAATGATTCCGCCAATGACGGTGCCGGCTATCTTTACGCCGAGCTGGATGAGGATATCCTCCATGATTTTCACCTCCCTCCTCGAGCGTCAAGCTACCGCCTTTAGAGGTTCGGCATTGGCGAAATTATAACAGAAAAAGTTTAGCCGTTCAATTTTTGACAAAACTTTGTAGCTGTGATAAATTTTCAGTGTTTGAAAAGCAAACAACTGCAGTGAGTGAAGATCGCAGTTCAAGTATTTTTTCACCGAACGAAAACCCCTGTCGGAGTGATGAACCGCGCAGGGGTTTCGTTCTTTCTTGACAAAATTTTGGAGCTGTGATAGATTAACGGCGAAGAGAAGAATGAGAATCGTAGTTCCATAGGTTTCACCAAAAGTTTCATCAAAACGAAAACCCCGCCGGAGTAGTGACCCGTGCGGGGCTTCGTTTTGCCTAATCGGTTAGTGAATCCGATTGTCTGGGGCAATAAGCCGGTGCTGCCGCTTACTTCGTTCTATAGCGGATGTAGTCGAGGATCAGACCGCCAATAACGGTACCAATTGTTCCACCGACTGCAGTCACGCCGAGAAGAATAAGAATCTCCATAAATCTCACCTCCCTTCTCAAGCGTTACCGCCGTCAAGGGAGCGGCATTGATGAAATTATAACAGAAAAAATTTAGCCGTTCAATACTTTATGAAACAAATGAAAAGCGGGCGTTGCCTTTAAAAGGTCGCCCGCAAATTTTTTTGCTTAAAGCGCGGTTGCAAATCGAAAATTTCTTCGGCTCGAACGCACTTTTTGGATGCAACGTCACGTTGCCGCCCGCAAAATTTTTTGTTAAAAATTTTCTGTTCAAAGTTAGAATCCCAGCTCCTCGTTAATCAAAATAATCTCGAAATTGGAATGGAAGGGAGCTCCCCACAAAACCGACATTGCCCGACAAATTCTGTTGGTGCTTTCGCAGTTGTGACATTTATCCGCCTTAATCGCGCAAGGAGTCTTCGCCTTGACACGCTGAGCATTTTTCGGCGCGGCAATGTTTCTGGCTCGCCAAACGGCGGCGTCAAGATTTTTGGCAATTTTATTTTCGCCGATAACGAAATAAACTTTTTCATGCCCGAAAAGCATTGCGGAAATTCTGTTGCCGTTGCCGTCAATGTTGACGATTTCGCCGGTTTCAGCCAAGCCGTTGACGGACGACAGATAAACCTGCGCGGAATTTGCCTTTTTGCAAATATCGAGTTTGGAAATGCCGCCCGGCAATCGGTTATGATAAAAAACTTCGTTGTTGAGCGCGAGCCTGTCAAAAAGCCCCATTTGCTCCAACGTGACGGAGCCGCCGAAGCCGACGGTTTTATCATGAATTTTTTCATCAAGATAATCAGCCGCCGCGTCAGCCGTCTCGAAACACATAACGCCGTAGCCGAGCGATTCGAGTTTTGCTTTAAGATTTTTGAAGTCCATGTTCACACCTCCTTTCAAAATAGATTGTCGAAAAAGATAGCACTTTTCGCGGCGGATGTCAAAAATTTTTATCCTTTCAACCTGCCGAGCCTGTAGCCGAAAAATTTTGCGGCATCTCTGAAAATCGCTCCGAAGCAGTCAAGCGGATTTTCTTTTGCCAAAGCGGCAAGTTTCATAAAGACAAATTTTTTTCCCGCGCCTTCCGCCGAGCCGAAATTTTCACGAATCCAACTTTCCCGCGCATGAAATTTTCCAATCTGAACATAGCGACGAAATTCCTGCGCCGCCGTGTAATTGTGGCTGTGATAAACTTGCGCGTCCGCCGCGTAAAAAATTTTCAGCCCGCGCAGAAGCATTTTCGCCGCAACATACATGTCCTCGCAGAGCGGCACATTTGACGGGAAGCCGCCGACGCTTTGCAGAGCCGCGACTTGATAAGCCGCAAAAGAATTCGACGCGAAAGCCGTTTTCAGTCCGAAAATTTTTCTGTCGTCGAAAGAACGCAACTGACTTTCGGGCGGATAGTTGAAGGCGCGCAGAAATTTTGCTTCATTGGTTGCGTTTTCATGCGGAAGTTGCCGTCCGTAAGACAAGCCGACAGATTTATCTTCGCCGAAAATTTTTACCAACTTCGCAAGCGATTGTTCCTCGCGGAGTAAAACGTCTTGAGTCAAAAAAATAATCACGTCGAGCGGCAAAAGTTTTTCAAGGGCAAATTGTCTTGTCGCGCCGTGATTGAAATTTTTTCGCGGTATCGTCAAGACTTCGAGCCCGAAATTTTTTGCAAGTTCTGCAGTTCCGTCCGTTGATTCCGAATCGACGATTAATTTTTTTGTCGGCAAAGACTGCGCGGCAATTTGTTCGAGCAATTTTTTGAATTGACTGCCCGCATTGAGCGTCGGGATTATCAAACCGCAATTCATTAACTCAACTCCAAAAAATTTTTTTCATGATAACAAAAAAGTTTGTGCGTTGCAAAAAAATTTCTCCGAACGTGTTATAATGACGCCCTAAAGATTTTTTGAGAAGGGAAAAGGAAATGTTCAAAGTCAAAATTGCCGCCGCCTTTTTAATCGTCATGCTTTTTTTGTCGATACACCTTGCCGCGCCGGAATTTTTGCCCGAAGTTTTTGAATTGCTTTCACGCGGCGACATCGTCGAGACGGCGGAGTACATAAAAAGTTACGGCTCGTTGGCGGTCGTGTTCAGTTTTTTGCTGACGCTTTTTGTCAACGCGATAGGATTTCCGCCCGCGATAATTTTTTCAACGGCGAACACGCTGATTTTCGGAATAGTGCCGGGGATAATTTTATCGGTGATAGCGGAGACAGTCGGAGTGACGATAAGTTTCATGTTGCTGAGATTTTTTTTCCGCGACAGCGCAAGGAAAATAATTTCCAAAAGCAAGCGACTTCGCTCTGTCGACAAGTACAGCTCGAAAAACGGATTTACTGTCATGCTGATAGCGCGAATGGTGCCGTATGTTCCGAGCGGGATTTTGAATGCGGCAGGCGCGTTGAGTTCAATGAGTTTGGCAGATTATTTTTTGGCGTCGCTGGTCGGAAAATTTCCTTCGACGGGGATTGAAGCGATAATCGGACACGACGCCATCTTGCACGAGGAAGGTTTTTTGCGGATAATTATTGTTGTGATTTTTGCGGTTGCCTTAATCGGTTGGGCTTGGTGGTATCAGAAAAAACATCATCATTAAGGAGGATTTTAGAATGAAAAAATTTTTATCGGGCGCGTTGTTGGCGTTAATGCTTTTAGGATTCAGTTCTTTCAGCGAAGCACAAAGCGAACAAGAAAATCTTTGTTGCGGCGGGAATTATGGAAATTATTATTGCGGCGCAGATTGTGACGACGAAAATTATTGCGGGCGTTACGGTTGCGGGAGATAAAAAGGCAATGCGCAATGCGTAATGCGTAATTAGTAATGAGTAATGGAAAAAATTGTAGCGGGTAGTGAAGACACGGGCGCACAGGACGTGCGCCCGCCGGCAACGAAAACAGGATGTTTTCATTGCCGGAAACGCCCCTGCGAGGTGCCCTTTCTTTTGCTTCTTTTCTTTGGGCAAGCAAAGAAAAGAAGTTTAAACGACAAAAAATTATTTTGAATGAATCGAATCAACGAGTAGCCGAGATGGTTTTGCGTAGTCCACTTTAGGAAAAAGGGGACACTCTCCGCAAGAAATGAAAAAATCCGCCTCAACAGGAGACGGATTTTTTTGTTCAAAATATGTTGTCAATCTAATTTCGAGGTTCGACGAAAAATTTTTCGGCAAGAGCATCGCTTATCGTAAACTCTCCGAGCTCATTAACAAATCTGGACGAAGTTCCGTGAAAATCACTGCCGCCCGTTATCAGCAAATCATATTTCTTAGCCAAGAAAAAGTAATGCTGAACTTCCGACGGCTTGTGAAAGGGATAATAAACTTCAAGCCCGTCCATCTTCTTGCAAAGCTCCTCAACAAGTTCATCGTCGCCGACAAGTTTTGGATGCGCCAAAACGGCTTTTCCGCCCGCCTGATGAATAACATCAATCACTTCGTCGACTTCGGGCAGATAACGCGGCACATAAGCCGGTTTTCCTTTGCCAAGCATTTTGTCAAAAGCGTCTCGAACACTTTTAAACGCGCCTATTCTAACCAAAGTTCGCGCAATGTGCGCCCGACCGATTGAGCGACTGGTTCCCGCGATTTTCAAAACATCTGCCTCGCGAATGTTGAATTTCTTAGCCTGCAGGATGCCGATAATTTCGCTGAATCTTTCCCAGCGCGCCTCAATAATCTTGTCAATCATTTCCAAGAGGGCTTCATTATAAATGTCAATGTTGTAACCGACAATGTGAATATCTCGTTCGGGATGATTTGCGCTAAGCTCAATTCCGGGAATTATATTCACGCCCCTGCCCGGATAGAGCCCGTTTTCGTAAAGGTAACGAACACCGTCAACAGTATCATGATCGGTGATGCCCAGATAATGCAGACCGATTTTTTTAGCCGCCACGACCAGTTCTTCGGGAGAAAAAGATCCGTCAGAAAAATTCGTGTGAGTATGCAAATCGCCCGCCATTAATCTTTCGCCTCCATGATTTTGAATGTCCGCCTTTACACGGAAAAAATTTTTGATACTACGTTGATTGCCGAGACGAGGTAAATTGCCAAGGAATTAACGCGGTTCGACTATGAGCTTGATAGCAGTACGTTCGCTCCCGTCAATTTCAATGTCCGTAAAAGCAGGAATGCAGATGAGGTCTACGCCGTGCGGTGCCACGAAGCCGCGTGCAATGGCAACTGCTTTAACCGCTTGGTTCAGCGCTCCGGCACCTATCGCCTGCATCTCGGCACTTCCGGTTTCGCGAATTACTCCCGCGAGTGCGCCGGCGACGGAATTGGGGTTAGATTTGGCTGATACCTTCAGAATTTCCATGATTGATCCTCCTCTCTTGTTGCATTTTCGTGTTGTAGTGGTTTTCTACCTGCTGCGGCTCCTTCTGCGTCTAAATTATTTTCCCTGTTAATTCTTCAAACTTAGTTTAAATCCTTCACTTCCTTCGTCGATTTTGGCATATATTTTATTTCACATTTTAATAGCAGTTGTTTATGGTTTGATAAAAATTCTTTCAATCTTAATGACTTTGTCGGTTTTATCATCGGTTTCAATCAAAAGTGCGCAATAGACGGCGGCTCCTTCGGCGACTTCAAATTTGCTCGGACGCCCCGTCAAAAATTTTTTTATCACGGGTTCAATCTCCACGCCCAAAATAGAATTTTCCGCGCCGACCATTCCCAAATCGCTGATATACGCCGTGCCTTTCGGCAAAATTTTTTCGTCCGCCGTTTGAACATGCGTGTGAGTTCCGACGACTGCCGTAACTTGCCCGTCGAAGTAATGCGCGAAGGCAAGTTTTTCACTGGTCGCTTCGGCGTGAAAATCGATAAAAATCAAGGCGCAATTCTTTTTTAGGAAACTTACGATTTTATCTCCGAGCCGAAAAGGATCGTCCATAAGCGGTTGCATGAAAGTTCTTCCCGACATGTTAATCACGCCGATTTTCTTTTTGCCGACGGGATAAATACAGAATCCTTTGCCGGGCGAATCTTCGGGATAATTTGCGGGACGAAGTAAAAACGGCTCCGAATCAATAATTTGTAAGACGGTCGGATTATCCCAAATGTGATTGCCCGTCGTGACGACGTCCGCGCCGCCGCGAACAAGTTCCGCGAAAATTCCGGGCGTCAAACCTTTTCCGTGCGCCGCATTTTCTCCGTTGACTATTACCATATCTATATTTTTCGCCGCTTTGAGTTCGGGCGTCTGTTCCATAAAAAAATATCTGCCGGGTCTGCCCACGACATCCCCAACCATCAATATCCGCAAAAATTTCACTCCTCACTATCGAGAATAAACCAAAACTCGTTCGCGCTCGCGGACGCCGACCAATCTCCCTTCAACGCGAAGTTGCCGCATGTTATTTAAACTTTGCTCCAAAAAATCTTCCTGCTCCATCAAATATTCTTCATTCGGAATAAGCCCTTCGTCATATTCCTCAATCAATCTGTCGCCGAAATAATTTTCCGCCAGCTCGGTAAGCATCGACAATTCCCGACAAGTCAAAGTGGCAACGTCGCGCCGTACATTCAAAAAGCAGGTGCCGTAAATCCCTTCGACATTAAGTTCAATCGTCGCGCCACTCAAGCCTTCCAAGTGATGAAAAGTTTCCACAGACTCCGCAACATGATTCAAAAACTTTTGAAAATCTTCGTGTGAAAATTTCCCGTTCAATGCAAAGGAGAATTCAAGCGTTTCATCTTTTGAATCGTAAGTCACCGATTGAACTGCAGGAAATACCAACAAAATTGAAGCCAAAAGTCGTCCCGCGTCGGGATCGGGTTTCTTCGCCTTCTTCAGAAAATTAAACACCGCTCCAACCCCCTTTGAAAAGCAATTAGGAATTATGAATTAGGAATTAGGAATGTCATTTGGCGTAGTCGACAACGCGAACTTCACGAATGATCGTTGCTCTAACTTGCCCGGGATAATCCAAATCCTTTTCTATCTTTTTAACAATGTCATGCGCCAGAGTAACTGCCGCCGCGTCATCAATTTTGTCGGGCTTAACCATAACGCGAATTTCGCGCCCGGCTTGAATAGCAAAACATCTTTCGACGCCCTCGAACGATTCGGCTATTTCTTCCAACATTTTCAGCCGTTTCAAATACATTTCCAAACTTTCGCGCCGCGCTCCCGGTCTTGCCGCCGAAACTGCATCCGCCGCCGCTACCAAAACCGCCTCGACCGAAGTCGCTTCAACGTCGCCGTGATGCGCGGCTATCGCGTTGATGACATTTTTATTTTCGCGATAACGTTTTGCCAAATCCGCGCCGATTGTCACGTGCGGTCCTTCCATTTCATGATCCACAGCTTTTCCTATGTCGTGAAGAAGTCCTGCGCGTTTTGCCAAATTGACATCAACGCCGAGTTCACTCGCCATAATCCCCGCGAGCAATGCCACTTCGATTGAGTGACTCAAAACATTTTGTCCGTAACTTGTGCGATATTTCAGCCGCCCCAAAAGTTTTATCAGTTCGGGATGAATTCCGTGCACTCCGACTTTGAAAGTTGCCTGTTCGCCAGCTTCTTTCATTCGGTTATCGACCTCGCGAGTCGCTTTCTCGACCATTTCTTCAATCCGCGCAGGATGTATTCGCCCGTCCGAAATTAATTTTTCCAATGCAACGCGGGCAATTTCGCGCTTGACGGGATCAAAGCCCGATAAAATAACCGCTTCGGGTGTGTCGTCGATTATTAAATCAATGCCCGTCGCCGTCTCCAACGTCCGAATATTTCTGCCTTCGCGCCCGATAATTCGTCCTTTCATGTCGTCGCTCGGCAGTGATACGACCGATACCGTTGTTTCCGTTACATGATCCGCCGCGCAACGTTGAATTGCCGTACTCAAAATGTCACGCGCCTTTTTGTCCGCCTCGTCTTTAATTTGCGCTTCATATTCTTTGATTTTTACCGCCTTATCGTGCTTAAGTCCCTCCTCAACTTCGTCCATAATGATTGTTCGCGCCTCATCTCGGCTCAGTTCTGCAATGCGTGCCAATTCGGCATCTTCCTTTTCCTGCATTGCATCCAATCGAGCTTGCGATTCGTTAAGCCTCGCCTCTTTTTTACTCAGAAGAACTTCCTTTTTTTCCAGTGAATCCAGCTTTTTGTCAAGATTTTCTTCCTTCTGAACAACCCGCCGTTCCTGCCGTGAAAGTTCGTTGCGTCTTTCTTTGGTATCGCGGTCGAGATCCTGCCGCATTCTATGAATTTCTTCTTTAGCTTCAAGAATGGCTTCTTTCTTTTCTGCGTCAGATTTTTCTCGCGCCTCGTCGATTATGCGCCGCGCTTCTTCTTCTGCCGAGCCGATTTGTTTTTCGGCTGTTCTTTTTCGCGCCGTATAACCGCCCAATGCGCCGAGAATTATTGCAATGATGACTGCTGCGATAGTAATAGCGATAACACTCACCCCCAAATTTCTTTTAAGCAAAAATCCCTTGCGGGATAAATTGTCGGTTGACATTTTACCCGATAAAAGATACATTTTCAAGTGTGAAAACCGCCACATTAAAAAACAACAAGGAGAGTTTTAACATGAAAATTGGAGTTATTTCTGATTCGCACGGCTACATTGACAGGGTTGCTCTTGCGATTGAAAAATTTTTCGCCGACGCGGAAGTTATTCTTCATGCGGGCGACGTGCTTTATCACGGACCGAACAATCCGAATTACAAAGGCGACGATTACAATCCTAAAGCGCTGGCGAATTTGATTAACGCATCTAAAATTCCGTTCATGATTGCTCGCGGCAACGGAGATTCCGAAGTGGATCAGCTTGTTTTGAAAGTTCCCGTGCTTTCAGAGTATTCTCATGTCTTCGCGAACGGAAAAAGAATCGTTATAAATCACGGGCACAAATTGCCGACCGACGCCGATAAAGACGCAATGGCAAAAAATTTCCGCGCAGATATTTTTATCACGGGGCATATTCACACAACGGTTCTCGAAAAGCGCGGCGATACAATTTTCCTCAATCCCGGAACCGTTTCGCCTTATCTTTCAAACCGCGCAGATAAAAAAACAAGTGTCGCCGTCATTGACGAAGAGAAAATTCAAATTTTCGATCTTGATTCGGGCGAAGTGCTTATGAGTTTAAATTTCTGAACAAAATTTTTCCAAAAAAAGAAGGAGAAAAATCCCCCCTTTGTCAAAGCGTGGATTCGCGGAACCGACTGCTCTCGGCGCGGCTCGTCACTTCGATTGAGTCAATCATGAAATTTATTTTTTAAACTACTTTTTCTTTGCATGCCCAAAGAGGAAGAAAAATCCCCCCTTTGTCAAAGCGTGGATTCGCGGAACCGACTGTCGAGGCGGCGGCTAACCACTTCGATTGGATTCAATCATGGAATTTATTTTTAGGATCTACTTTTTCTTTGCTTGCCCAAAGAAAAAGTAGCAAAAAGAAAAGGCACCTCGCGGGGGCGTTTCCGGCAATAAAAACATCCTGTTTTTGTTGCCGGCGGGCGCACGTCCTGTGCGCCCGTGTCTTAACCAACCGCTGTAATTTTTTTCATTATGAATTATGCATTACGCATTGCCCTGTGCGCCCGTGAATTATTAACCCGCAATGTCTTTTTAAATCATGTTTCTTACGATATGATCCGTTCCGTTGATATTTATCGAGGTCGCCTCGGAAATATTTTTGAGAATAATTTTGCCGCCGCCGTTCACCGAGAGCGTAAGAGTATCATTTTTGAATGTCGCCTTCTTGAAATCGACGGCGGCATTTTTTTTGTCCAAAATTTTCAGCATGTCATCTTCCGAAAAATCTGTAATGACATCGGTTCCTTCGCCTGCGCGGAAAACAAAAGTATCGTAACCTTCGCCGCCCGTGAGTGTGTCATTTCCTTTTCCGCCCCATAACGAATCATTTTCATTGCCGCCAAAAAGAATGTCATTGCCTTTGCCGCCATAGAGAGTGTCTTCGCCGCCTTCGCCGAGCAAAGTATCTTTTCCGTTGCCGCCGACCAAAGAATCAGCCCAACCCGTGCCGTTTATCGAAACTTTTTTCTTGGCAAGAGAGGCGTCCGCCTTTGAAACCCAAAATTCTTCAAGATTAATTGTCCCGCTGAAAGAGCTTAGAACTTTTGCGCCTTCGTCAGAAATGAAAATCCCGTTGCTGAAAATGGTATCGTTGAAATTAATTCCCGAAGTGAGATTGTTGACTGTGATTGAGCCGCTCCCGATTTTGAAAGTCACATTGTCTTTTTTAATTTTGAAATCCTTAATATTCGCATTGGAGCCGAGATTTATCGCGTCGCTTTCGCCGAAATTGTAAATAATGTCCTTGCCGTCGCCTTTATCATAAACAAAAACGTCCGAGCCGCTGCTTGCAAAAATTGTATCGTTGCCCTTGCCGCCCGCGACTGTCGAGCTTAAGCCCGTGACGATAAGATTGGCTTTGTTATTGCCCGTGATTGATGCCGATCCTGTCTGCGAGCCGTCGATACTCGCGAGGCTGGAGATTTTTTTTGCGTTGAAATTTCCCGTCGAACTTTGGAGCAGGACGGTTTTTTTATTTTTGTCAAAAACTCCTTCCTCTGTATAAAAGTTGACGCCGGAATTAAAATTAATCGCTTTGCCCGCGCCTTTTTTAATCGTCAAAGAATCTTCGTAATCAAGATCAAAAATTAAATCGGAGCCTTCGACGTGATAACCGCCATAACTTAAAGTGGAAAGAATTTTATCGCTCGGCGTGTAGTCGGTGATGGTATTATTCCCGCCGTTGCAAATGAAAATATCATTTCCCTTGCCGCCCGTTACCGTTGAGCCGCCGCCGACAAAAATTGTATCTTTGCCCGCGCCAGCCTCGATTGAAGCAAAATACGAAATTAAATCGTTTCCCGAACCGCTTTTGACTGTGCCGGTTTGGACTTTATCTCCGTAGACGTCGCCGCTGATTGTATTGTTGCCGTTGCCCGCGTCGATTAAGCTGTTTGCTCCTGAAATAATATAATCATTTCCAGAACCCGCTTTTATTGTATCGCCGCCAAAAATTGTGTTGTTGCCGCCGCCCGCGTCGATTGTGACATTATCAGCGTAAAGACCTTCGCTTACGATAGAATCATTGCCTTCGCCGCCCAAAATTGAAATGTTCTCGTTGTGGTTTTCGATTATATCATTGCCCGCGCCCGCGTCGATTGTCAAAGATTTGCCGCCGTCGTTCCAAACGTAATCGTCTCCCGCGCCTCCTATGATTAAAACTTCGTTGTTTGAAGTATTGCTGAACGTATCATTGCCCGTGCCGCCGTAGAGTGTCGAGTTTGACTGACTTACAGAAAAATAATCGTCACCGCTTTCGCCGTAAGCGATCATGCCGTAAATGAAATCGTCGCCTTCGCCGCCGTAAACAATTTCTCCCATCAATGTATCGTCGCCCGTGCCGCCGTAAACTGTCGAACCGCTTAACGCATCATTTCCCGCGCCGCCATAGACTAAAACATTTTTCACGCCGTAATAGTTTGAAACTGCATCGTTGCCCCCGCCGCAGTTAATAATAACATTGGAGCCGCTGTTGTACATTGCATCTTTTATTGCCGTTCCCGAAAAGACGACGTTGTCCTTGTCGTTGTAAAGATCATTTCTCTTGTAATAAAACGAATTGAGATTGTCTGTTGTCTTCAATTTCTTTTTGAGTTTATTGGGAATGCCCGAAGCCTCGTTGAATTTCTTCGCAAGGACGTTATCGTAAAACCAATTTATTGCAACGGGAGTCGCATAACAAGCGGCGGCAGTAATTATCACGGGAACACCGACAACGCCCGCCGCGCCCATAATTCCTACTGCCGCCGCCCCGCCGACAGCAAAGACAACGTCGACATTACTTTTAACCCAGCCGTCAAATATCTCCGAGTTTTGCGAGCGAATCTTTGCAATCTTTTCAAAGAGCGTCCCGCCGGAATCTCCTATATTTTCCCAAGCAGGAATCAAATTTTCGTTGTAAAGCATGTAGCTGTAAGCGGCATAAGACGTAATGGACATTCCAACAGATAAAGGTTGCGCGACTTTCGACAAAGCTTTTCCGAAAACTTCTCCTGCCGCACCGACTTTGCCGATATTTGCAAGTTCAACAAGAGTTGTCGCCTCAAAATCCAGTGCGCTCATCGTGTTTTGATAAGCTTCCATGCCTTCGGCGGCGTCTGCGGGCTCGACAACCAAAGAATTTTCTGTTTGACTTGCCAAATAATTTTTCCCGACTTCATAAGAAAGTTTCAAACTCTCCGCAATTTTCGCGGCAAGCTCGGAGTCAACCGCTTTAATTTCCGAAAGAACTTCGCTGTCCGCGCCGTCATTTAAAATGCTTTGAACGTCTTCGTCTTCCTCAAAAGTTTTGACTGCCGCCGTTATGTAAGCGTCGGAAATGTCAAGGAAAGCTTCTTTGCTCTGTGTAACAAATTCTTCATCATAAATCGTTAAAATTTTTTCCGCGCCTCCTTGAATCGTAATTTTTCCGAGAGATTTATTTTCGTCCGCGATTGTAAGAATAACATCGTCCGAGCTCTTCACAGATTCTTTGACACTGCCGCTCGCCAAAATGATTATGTCTTCCGCCTGATTGTAATTCGTGATAAGGTCTGCGGCTCCGTCATTGTGCACGAAAATATTTCCGTCTTCGCCGCCCGTAAAAGTATTTTTGCCCGTGCCGCCGATTAAAGTTGAGTTGCCGCCTTCGGAAATGATAATGTTATTGTCATTGCCGCCGACAAGCAAAGAATTATCGCCGGAACTGTGAATGGTATTATCACCTTCGCCGCCGAATATCAGCGCGCAATTTTCTTTACTTTCAAAAATCGCCACAGAGATCATCTCCCTAAAAAATTTTCCCCATTATACAATGTCGAATAAAAAAATCCCTCCGACTTTGGAGGGATTAAAAATTTTTTCCGCGCAGATTTTTATTTCTTGACAAGACCGAGCACATAAGAATCGCCGTTGACGTTAAAAGTCCCGGTATTAAAATCTTTCAGCGTGATTGAGCCGTCGCCGACTTTAAATTCAATGCTGTTATTTTTCCAATCATACGAAGCGGAATAATCGCCGGTAATTTTAAGTATGTCGTTCTCATCAAAGCCGAAAATGACATCGTTGCCGTCGCCTGTTTCGTAGATAAAGGTATCTGCGCCGTCGCCGCCCCAGAGCGAATCGTTTCCTGCGCCGCCAATAAGCGTATCGTCGCCCGCTTGTCCGTAAAGTTTATCCGCGCCTGCGTTGCCGACCAAATAATCATTGCCGTCGCCGCCGTAAAGAGTATCCTTGCCGCTACCGCCCAAGATTGAATTGTTTTGAGCATTGCCGACGATATTAATGGCTTTGGTACGAGTCGAGGCGTCCGCAACTTCACGCCATGCGGCGGACATCGTTACTTTTGCGGCGGTTGAATTGTCAGCCAAGAAAGCTCCGCCAATAATTGTCCGTTCCTTGCCGTCCGCTTTTATAAAAGTTATCTCTTTGCTCTTGCCGTTCTTGACGGTTAAAGTTCTTGAGCCGATTTTAAAGGTTGCGTCGGAACCTTTGATTGACGAAGAAGCTATCGCCGCGTTGACGGAAATTTTGTCGCCCGCCGCGTAATCGGCGATAAAATCATTTCCTGCGTCGACAACAAACAAATCATTTCCTGCGCCGCCCGTGAAAGTATCGTTGCCCGCGCCGCCAATCAAGGTATCATTTCCGTTTTGTCCGTAAATTTTATCGTTGCCCGCATTTCCGAGAATAGAATCGTCACCGTCGCCGCCGTAAATCGTGTCATTGCCGCTTCCGCCGAAGATTGTGTTATTTTGAGCATTGCCCACAATTCTAATTGCCTTTGTACGTTCGGTAGCGTCCGCAACTTCACGCCAGGCGGCGGACATTGTTACTTTCGCGGCGGTTGAATTGTCAGCCAAGAAAGCTCCGCCTATGATTGTCCTTTCGGAGCCGTCCGCTTGTATGAAGGTTATCTCTTTGCTCTTGCCGTTCTTTACGGTTAAAGTTCTTGAGCCGATTTTAAAGGTTGCGTCGGAACCTTTGATTGACGAAGAAGCTATCGCCGCGTTGACAGAAATTTTATCTCCCGCCGCATAATCAGTGATAACGTCGTTGCCCGCGTTTGTGATAAATAAATCATCTCCTGCGCCGCCCGTGAAAGTATCATTTCCTGCGCCGCCAATTAACGTATCGTTTCCTGCACCGCCATTGAGAGAATCATTACCCGCGCCGCCGTCAAGAATATCATTGCCGTTTTGCCCGTAAAGTTTATCCGCACCCGCGTTGCCGACAAGTGAATCTGCGCCGTCGCCGCCATAAAGTGTATCTTTTCCGCTGCCGCCGACGATTGAGTTATCAAGTTTGTTGCCCGTAATTTTAATTGCTTTGGTACGTTGAGAAGCATCGGCTGTTACAACTTCCGAATCAACAGTTATCGTGGCATTATCAGAATCTGTAAGTGTCAAAAGTGTCGGATCATCAGCTTCTTCAATATTCAGAGTTTCAAGCCAGCGTGCGCCTTCCAGCGTGATTGTCGCTCCACCTATCGCTATGAAAATATCTTCGCCGTTTGAAGTTATATTGTCGACTTTGCCCGAGGTAATTTTCAGCGTCGAACTTTCATCAAAGCCTCTGATATAATCGTTGCCGTCGCCCGATGCATATTGATAAAGAACGTATCCGCCGCCGTTATTGATAATAGAATCATTGCCTTCGCCGCCATCGATTGTTACTGAGTCGCCGTTAATGATAATTGAGTCGTTGCCTGCACCGCCAATGAGTGTAGAATACCAACTTCTGTCGGAAATTAAATCGTTGCCAGCTCCAGCATTTATTGAGGCATAGTCTCCATATTCGTTGTTGATTGAATCGTTGCCTGTGCCGCCGTTGATTGAAACGTGCTCAGCCCAGCCGCCTTCATCACTTCCTACGTTACAAATTGTGTCATCGCCCGCGCCGCCGTTGATTGAAACATTGGAGCCGTAATTTTCAACTTCATCATTGCCGCCGAGCGCATTTATCGTTACGTTGTCGAAATAATTACTGACAGAATCCCCTTCCTCTGTGCCGTTAAAATTAAATGCAACTTGTTTTCCGTCGGCGTCGATGATATTCAGAGTTTCGAGCCCAAGTGCGCCTCCCAGCGTAATTGTCGCTCCGCCTATCGCTATGAAAATATCTTCGCCGTTTGAAGTTATATTGTCGACCGTGCCCGAGGTAATTTTCAGCGTCGAAGTGTCATTGAAGCCGCCGATAAAATCGATAAAATCGTTGCCGTCGCCCGACGCGTATTGGAAAAGAACATTTGCGCCCCAGTTACCATAGTTGTCAATATAATCGTCACCTGTGCCGCCGTTAATTGTCACGTTTGAGCCTTCGTAGTTGATAATTGAATCGTTCCCTGCGCCGCCGTCGATTGAAACATTGGAACCGTAATTGTCAATAGAATCGTTACCTGTGCCGCCGTCGATTGTCACTGAGTCGCCTCTGTTGTAAACAGTGTCGTTGCCGCCGAGCGCATTTATCGTTACGTTGTCGAAATAATTACTGACAGAATCCCCTTCCTCTGTGCCGTTAAAATTAAATGCAACTTGTTTTCCGTCGGCGTCGATGATATTCAGAGTTTCGAGCCCAAGTGCGCCTCCCAGCGTAATTGTCGCTCCGCCTATCGCTATGAAAATATCTTCGCCGTTTGAAGTTATATTGTCGACCGTGCCCGAGGTAATTTTCAGCGTCGAAGTGTCATCAAAGCCGCCGATAAAATCGTTGCCGTCGCCCGACGCATATTGATAAAGAACATTTTCTCCGCCGTTGTAAATTGAATCATCGCCCGTGCCGCCGTTTATAGTCACGTAGTCACCGTCGTTGTCGATATAATCATCACCCGCGCCGCCGTTTATCGAGACATCAGCGGCAAGACTTATGTTATAAATAAAATCATTTCCCGCGCCGCCGTTGATTGTCACGTTGGAGCCTTCGTTGTAAACGGTATCGTTGCCGCCGAGCGCGTTTATCGTCCCGTTGTCAAAATAATTTTCGATTGTGTCGGCTTTGCTCGTGCCGTTAAATGTCCCCAAGTTAATTGCCATAACAAAAAATCCTCCTTATCTTTTACAAAAAATTCTTTTCGCATGTCGACTGCTTTTCTATAAAATCCGCTCCTCTCATCAAAACAAAAACACTAAAACATATTTTCCTACGCTATTATACCCCCCCCCCAACCCGAATTGTCAAGCATTTGAGAAAACTTTTTTTGGTTGAAAATTTCGGAGGCGAAAGTTAAAATGTGGAAAGATTTTTTGAGAGAGGATTTTTATCATGCTTAAAATTTTGAACGCGGACATTACAACGCTTGAGGTTGATGCGATTGTCAACGCGGCGAACACCGGGCTTCGGGCGGGCGGCGGAGTTTGCGGCGCGATTTTCAGAGCGGCAGGGCGTCAAGAACTTCAGGCGGCTTGCAACTCCCTTGCGCCGATTCAAACGGGCGAGGCTGTCATTACTCCGGGATTTAATCTGCCCGCGAAATTTGTAATTCACACGGCGGGACCGATTTGGAACGGCGGAAATTTCGGCGAAGAAAATCTTTTGCGCTCCTGCTACGAAAACAGCTTGAAACTCGCCGCCGAAAATAATTTGAAAAGTATCGCCTTCCCGCTGATCTCAAGCGGCATTTACGGCTATCCGCCTGCCGACGCACTGAAAGTTGCCGTCCAAGCGATTAAAGATTTTCAAGGCGATCTCGAAGTTATTCTGACTGTCAGAGATAAATCGCTCCTTGACATGGCGGCGGCGATTGTGTAAAATTTTTTCCGCATCGGGGTGTAGCGCAGGGGTAGCGCGCAAGTTTTGGGAACTTGATGTCGCAGGTTCAAATCCTGTCACCCCGACCAAAATCTGAAAATAAATTTTTGAAATAAAAAAGCCTCGACTTTTGTCGGGGCTTAAATTTTTTTATAAGACGGCGGCGAAGTCTTCCGCAATTTTTTCAAGATAATCGCGCCGCTTTAAAGTCGCGAGCCATTCGGCGGGAATTGACTCCGCGCCGTAAAAAATTCCCGCAAGTCCGCCCGCAACTGCTCCGACCGTATCTGTATCTTCGCCCAAATTTACCGCCTTTAACGCAAGAGATTTGTAATCGGCGGTGTTCAAAAGGCACCACAAAGCCGCTTCCAATGTGTCGACAACGTAGCCCGACGCAGAAATTTCTTCTTCAGGCAGAGCGGCAAAATTTTCGTCACAAAGTCGCGAGAAATTTTCAAATGCCGCGTCTTCGCCGTAAAATTTTTTCGCATCCTCCATGCCGAGCAAAAACGCTTCGGAAATATTTTTCCCGTTCAAAATCTGCGCGGCTATCAGCGAATAAATTCCGCAAGCCATGCGGCTGATAATGTGCCCGTGAGTCAGCGCGGAAAATTCATGAATAATTTCCAGAGCGTCCGCGTTCAATCGCCCGCCGCATTTTGCATAAAGAAAAAAAGTCGCGGGCAAAATTCTCATCAAAGAGCCGTTGCCGTTGGAATTTCTTTCAGTCGCGCCGCATTTCGTCGGCGGCAAAAGTTTTCTCGCAAACCTTACAATCGCCGAGCGAGTCGTGTTGCCAATGTCAAATCTGTTGCCCGTCGCCGTAAAAGAACTGCGCTCGTACCATTTCAAAAAATTTTCCATCACGTCTTGATAATCGATTTTCTTCAGCCGCGAAATGCTTTCCATCGCTGCTATCGTCAAACTCGTATCGTCAGACCAAGTGCCCGCCTCTTGTCCCCAAGAGCCGCCGCTCCGCATATTCACAACAGGATTGTTCTTCAAAAATCTGCGCGATTCAAATTCGACGGGAACTCCCAATGCGTCGCCCGTTGCCAAGCCCAAAAGCATTCCCTTTACAATTTTTGTGTCCAAACTCATAACCTCCTTAACGAAAAAATTTCCTGTCGACAAAAAAAGTTATCAGCGCGAAAAATGCCACGCCGCCAATCATCAACAAAACAAAAATCGCGGCGGGCAAATCGGTTGCGGGCGTCGCAAAAATATGTTTCATTGCGAGCCGCGCCGCTAATCGATTCAAAAAAAATCCCGCAAAGCCAATCGCCGATAAAATTACCGCCGCCGCTTTGAAAAATATCTTTCGCCTTTGATAAAATTCTTCCAAGCCGACAAGATTCAAAAATCTCTGCCAAAATTCCCGCCAATGAAGTCCGAGATGCATTCCTATTAAAATCATCATGACATACGGCGCGGAAACATGCAGTTGATGAATTGTCATGTTGCGCCGCAATAAAGGATTTGCCGCGTCGGGAAAAAGATAATTCGACATGCAAATGCCCGTTACGAAAATTAATGCCGCTCCCATTATCAGCGCGACATTTATTTCTAAGGAAAAAAATTTTCGCGGCGTTATTTTTTTCGTGAGCGAAAAGATTCGGCGAAAGTTTATCGCCACGTGAAAAATTATCAGCGCGATAAATATCACGCCTAAAATTTCGTGAAGAATTTTCGGCAGGAAATGAAAACTCAACTCCGCCAAAAACACCGCGAATAAAATTGCGTCAAGCAAAAAGTTTTTCATCAGTCTAAAATTTTGTCCAAGCCGACCGTCAAGCCGCGCAGGTTGCGAACTTTTTTGCAAGCCAACACGACGCCCGGCATAAAAGAATCTCTGCCCGTCGAGTCATGACGAATCGTCAAAGTTTGTCCGAGCCCGCCGAAGATAACTTCTTGGTGCGCAACGTAGCCCGGCAGTCTGACGCTGTGAATTTTTATCCCGTCAAAATCTGCGCCGCGAACGTGCGGGAGTCTCTCCACTTCTTCGGGATGTCCCTGCTTGTGCGAAGGACGAACTTCCGAAATCATTTTTGCCGTAAGCTCGGCTGTGCCCGAAGGCGCGTCGAGCTTTTTGTCGTGATGAAGTTCAATTATTTCAACGTCGGGCATGTACTTTGCAATTTTCTGCGCCGTCAACATCATCAACACCGCGCCCAATGCAAAATTCGGCGCGATAAATGCGGGCGTCTGATTTTTTTCTGCCGCCTCGCGAATTTTTTCTTTAGCCTCGTCGCTTAAACCCGTCGTCCCCACTACCGGCGAAACTTTATTCTTGAGCGCAGTCATCACGTTATCGAAGACAACAGCTGGGCGCGTGAAATCAACCATTACGTCGGGCGAAAATTTTTTCAACGCCGCGTCAAGATCAGTCTCAACTTTCACGCCTTCGACTTCGCCCGAAAAAATATCAACCGCACCGACCAATTCCAATTCGGAATCGGCTTTGACTGCGCCGCAAACAGTTTTTCCCATGCGCCCCAACGCGCCGTTCACCAAAACTTTTATCATTTTAAATCCTCCGTATCAAATTTTTTAGGGGCTGTTGATAAACTTTACAGGTGACGGTTATTTTTCCGCCTGACTTTGTTGTTGCGCGCTAGACGTAGCGAACTACGCCGTCGCGCTTACGCCTCGTCAGTCGAAAAAATTCCTCGTCACATTATGACTTTGAATTTACCAACACGATCTAGTAAGCCATCTGCAAAATCTCTTCGGACAAGTGCGGATAAATTTTCTTGAGCTCCGCCCTTTTTATCAGCCGAAAACCTTTGTAGTCAAAACGCGGCGTTGTGACGCAAGAAATAAATGTGTAGCTCGTTTTGTCGATATTTTCGGCGGCAAAAATGGAACCTGCAGGCACAATGATTATCGGCTGTTCATTTTTCTCCGCGTCAATGCCGAGCAAAAATTCTTCCGCCCGTCCGTCCCGCAACACGATAATTTTCATTCCGCAACCCGCATGATAGTACCAAATCTCGTCGCAATCGAGTTGATGAAAATGGGAAATATCTTCCTTCTCCAACAGGAAATAAATACTTCCGGCAGTTGCCCTTTTCTTTTTTTGTTGGAAAGGCGCGGTATAAATTTCGGCAAACCAGCCGCCCTCCGAATGCTGTTGCAGAGCGTAAGCCTCCTTCAGCATTTGAACTTTGTCGTTGTCCGCCGCCGACACCTTCGACAAAAACATAAGGCAGATTATCGGCAACAGTATAAAAATTTTTTTGCAGTTCATGATTCACATCCTGACCAATCGCCCGCCGTTGAGCAGGTACAAATATTTTTCGGCGATTTTTATTTTCAAAAGAGACTCAACCGCCGCCGCGTAAAGTTCAATCTGAATTTTGTATCGCTCGCCGATGTCTTCCGCATCGCGGTCGGTTTTGTAGTCAAGCAAAATCCATTTCCCCGAAGAATCTTTGAACAGCAAATCGATTATTCCCTGTATAAAAATTTTTTCTTCGACATGAAAAAATCTCTGCGCATCAATCAAGCGGCTGAAAGGCATTTCGCGATAAAATTCCTGCGCATTGAGAAGCCGCCGTCCGAGTTCGCTTGAAAAAAACTTTGAAATTTTTTCCGCCTTGATAAGTTTGACGTGCTCCGCCGAAATTATTTCGCGCCTTGCAAGTTCTTCAATCTGCGCGGCTGTTCCTTTTGCCGACAAGTCGCCGCTTAAATTCAAACTCTGCATGACTTTATGCATCAGCGAGCCGAATTCCGCGCCCGATATTTCTTTCTTCTGCATAAAATTTGGGCGGCGGTAAATAAATTTTTTCAACGCGAAGTCCTGAAGTTGCGGCAATTCCTCTTCTTCGGCGCGGCGTTTAAGTTCCGTGACGGAAAGTTTTGCGGGAATTTTTGCAAGCGGCGAAGGCGAAAGTTTTTCGGGAGCCGAGAAAATTTTTTCCTGCGCTTCGTCCAGCGACCGCTCCTTTATCGCCGAAATTTCTTCCTGAATGACAAGTTGCGAATCAATGAACGGTTTCAGCGCGTCTTTTATCGGCAACAGCCAATCCATAAATTTTCCCGCCGATAAAATTTCGTAATCGCCCGGCACGTCAACGGGTTTTAATTTTTCAAGCGCACTTTTGGTTGTCGTTCCGACCAAAAACAATTTTTCTTTTGCCCGCGTCAAAGCCACATACAAAAGCCGCAACTCTTCCGCGATTGATTCATCCGCGATTTTTTTTGAAACCGCCTGCGTCGCCAAAGTTTTTATTTTCAGCTGAGAATTTTTCGGCGTCCTGTGCACTCCTATTCCAAATTTTTTATGTCGGAAAATCATTCCCTTTGTAGAATCGTCTTTGTTGAATTGCTTGCCGATGCCCGCCACGAATACAACGGGATATTCAAGCCCTTTGCTTTTGTGAATCGTTATGACGCGCACAACATTTTCATTTTCGCCCAAAATCGTCGCCGTCGGCAAATCTTTTGAGAGAGCTTGAATTTTTTTTATGAACTCAATGAATCTCGACAAGCCGCGAGCATTTGCCGATTCAAAAGTTGCGGCACGGTCAATTAAAATTCTTAAATTCGCCTGCCGCGCCTCGCCGCGATTTTCTCTGCCGACAGAATCATAATAGCCCGTCTCGCGATAAAGCGTGCTCAAAAGTTCCGGGACGCCCGTTTGTCGAGCCATGTCGCGCCAAAGATTTATCTTCGACAAAAATTTTTTGCACTTATCCGAGCCCAAACTTACCGCCGTATAAAAATCTGTGTCGGGATTCGCAATTTTAATTTCGGCAAGTTCTTCCGCAGAAAAATTTCCAATCGGACTCATCATGACGGCGGCAAGCGGAATATCCTGTCGCGCATTATCCAAAATCTGCAACAAGCTCAAGATAATTTGAATCTCCGTCGCCCGAAAATAATTTTCTTCGTCGGGAACATAGGCGGGCACGCCGTATTTTTTCAGCGTGTCGAGAATTTCAAAGGCTTGAGTTTTCGGCGAGCGATGAAGAATTACAATATCTCTGAATTGAACGGGACGATAATTTTCGCCGTCGCGAATCAATTTTTTCGACGCAATCAGCTTGTGAATTTTATCCGCGATAAAACGCATTTCGTTTTCAATGTCTTTAACGTCGTCATCCGCGCCGCCTTCCTTTTTTATGTAAAAAAATTCGGGGCGTTCGTCAAAATAATTTTCCCCGACCTCGTAACTCGCGCCGAATTGCAACTGCGCCGCCGCGTCATAATCAATTTCCGTCGCCCGCTTGTTCATCAGCCGCTTGAAAATTTCGTTAATCGCGCAGATTATTTTTTCCCGACTGCGAAAATTTTTCGAGAGATTGATACAGCGATAGCAATCAGAATTCATTTTGCCTTTGAAATTTTCGGAGTCGACGAGCCGAAAACGATAAATCGACTGCTTGACATCTCCGACAAAAAACAAATTGTCGCCGCGAGAAATTTTTTCGATAATCGCTTCCTGCACGCCGTTTGTGTCTTGGTATTCGTCAACCATTATGAATTTAAATTTTTCGCGATAGGCGGCGGCGACTTCGGGCGCGTCGTCAAAAATTTTCAGCGCGAAATGTTCCATGTCGGCGAAGTCGATAATGCCACGTTCACGTTTTGCTTCGGCGAAAACTTTTGCAAAATCTTTCGTCACGCGAATAAGTTCCTTTATCGGCTCGAAAAGTTCGCGGACATGAGAAATCATTTCGGCTTCCTTCGCAAGGAAATATTTTTCGCGCAGATTTTTAACTTTAGCCTTGTAACCGTCGCGCAGAGCTTGAATTTTATCCTTGATAATTTTTTTGTCGCCCAAAAATCTTCCGCCGCCGAAGCTGCCTAAGTTAATCGCCCAAATTTTTTTGAAAGTTTTATCCCAATCGCCGCGAGAACTTTTTAAATCGTTCAGCTGATTGAAATCGTCGCGGATGACATTGACTTTGACATTATTTTCTTCGGCGAGAGTCGCGGCTTCGGCGCATTCGGAAAAAATTTTATCCAGAGTTTCCGAAATGTAAGGCGCGATAATTTCTTTGAACCAAGCAGTATCTTCAAGCCGCGCAGATTCGGGCAGATTGTAAGGCGCGGCGAGTCCGTCAAGCCACTTTTCGGGATAAGGCAGGCTCAGCGAAAAATTATGCAAGTCGATAATCATCTCGTGGATTCTGTCGTCGCCGTGAACCGTGCCGCCGAAAGCGTCCGTGAAATTTTTAAAAGTTTCGTCGCCGCTCTTGTAATTTTCCTCAAAAAGTTCCTCGATAACTTCTTTTTTCAAAACGGCAATTTCATTATCGTCTGCGTGACGAAATTTCGGATCCAAATCAATCCGGGCAAAATTTCTGCGCAAAACTGATTGACAAAAAGAATCGAAGGTTGAAATTTGCGCGCCGCTCAAAAGAATTATTTGCTTTTCAAGTCGCGCCCGATTATTTTCATCAAGTTCTGTTTGCAAACGCTCGGATAATCTTGCTTGAATTCTCGAACGCATTTCCTGCGCGGCGGCTTTCGTGAAAGTCATGATTAACATTTCGTCCACTTCGCAAAAATTTTCCTCAATCAATTTCACGACGCGCTCGGTGAGAGTTCTGGTTTTGCCCGCGCCCGCCGCCGCCGCTATCAATAAATTTTCGCCGCGTGAATCAATCGCCGTCTGTTGTTCTTTTGTAAATTCCATGATCAAAATCTCAATTCGCCGCGTTCCAATCTTTCGCGAAGAGTCGGAGCTTTTGCATCTTTTTCCGCTAAAATTGTCGGCGGGAAGTTCCATGTGATATTTATTTCGGGATCATCCCAACGGATATTTCCGTCGCAAGCCGGCGCGTAAAAATTATCCGCTTTGTATTGAATCTCGACATCATCAGTCAAAGTCAAAAAGCCGTGCGCGAAGCCGCGGGGAATTAAAAGTTGCTTTTTATTTTCGGCTGTGAGTTCGACGGCAACCCATTTCGCAAAAGTTTCGGAGCCTTCGCGAATGTCAACGGCAACATCCAAAAGTTTTCCGCGAGTGCAACGGACAAGTTTCGCCTGTGCAAAAGGAGCCGTCTGATAGTGCAAGCCGCGAAGAGTTCCCTTCTGCGCGGAATAAGATTGATTGTCTTGCACGAAATTAAAATTCAAACCTGCCGCCTCGAATTTTCTTGCCGACCAAGTTTCCATAAACCAGCCGCGAGCGTCGCCGAAAACTTTCGGCTCCAAAATTAAAACGCCTTCCAAATCTGTTTTAGTTACCTGCATAAAATTTCCCTCCGAAAATTTAATTTTAAGCAGTTTATCTTTTTTGGTGTTGACCGTCAAGCAATAACGGCGTATATTCTTTTTATCGAAAGGAGAATTTTCATGGAAAAAACTTTGGTACTCATTAAGCCCGACGCTTTCGGAAAAAATCATGCGGGCGACATTTTGAAAATTTATGAAGACGCGGGCTTTAAAATTCTTGCGGCGAAAGTCATGAAGATGACGCTCGAACTCGCGGCGAAACATTACGTCGAACACATCGGACGCCCGTATTATCCCGCGCTTGTCGAGTTTATGACGAGTGCGCCGATTATGGCGGTTGTGCTCGGCGGCGACGACGTGATTAAAAAAGTTCGCGAGCTGAACGGCGCGACAAATCCCGCTGAGGCGGCTGAAGGAACTGTCCGCAAACTTTATGCCGCAGACAAAACCAAAAATGCGGTTCACGCTTCCGACAGCCCGGAAAGTTCGGCGCGGGAAATTCCTATTTTCTTCAGCGCGGCAGAAATTTTCGATTAAAAATTTTCGTCAACAAAAAAATTCCCCGATTGAACGTCGGGGAATTTTTTATGATATAATGCGCAAAAAATTTTCAAGAGGTTTTGCAAATGTTGAATTACAGAAATGAACCGGAAAAAATGCCGTCGTATGACGGAGTGGAAAAAAATTATCGGATCAAAGTCAATGCGAATAAATCGACGTTGAACTTGCCCAAAAAATTTTCGTCAACAAAAAAATTCCCCGATTGAACGTCGGGGAATTTTTTATGATATAATGCGCAAAAAATTTTCAAGAGGTTTTGCAAATGTTGAATTACAGAAATGAACCGGAAAAAATGCCGTCGTATGACGGAGTGGAAAAAAATTATCGGATCAAAGTCAATGCGAATGAATCGACGTTGAACTTGCCGCCGCTCGTCGAAGAGCGCGTTATAAATCGGCTGGCAATGCTGGCGTTCAATCGTTATCCCAACGAGGAATATTATTCGCTGGTCGAGCAGATTGCCAAAAATTTTTCTGTTGACTCCGCGCAGATTTTATTGGGCGGCGGGTCGAGCGAGATTATAGAAAAAGTTTTTCATGCTTTCGGCGGCGCGGGCAGGAAAATTGTTTATCCGCAACCGAGCTTTTCAATGTACAAAATTTATGCGAAGGCGGCGGACGCGGAAGGCATTCCCTTCGACTTGGACGAAAAATTTAATCTCGACGTTGACGCCTTCATAAAAAAAATTCGCGAAGTCGGCGCGTCGCTCGCCGTCGTCTGCAACCCGAACAATCCTACCGGAAATGCTTTGACGCCCGCGCAGATTGAAAAAATTGCGGCTTCGATTGACTGCGCGTTTTTGCTCGATGAAGCTTACGTTGAATTTTACGGGCAGTCGGCAGTCAATCTTGTAAAAAAATTTCCAAATCTGATTGTCGCCAGAACTTTTTCCAAAGCTTACGGCATGGCGGGAGCCCGCGTCGGCTACATGATAGCGCAAGCCGAAGTTACGCGCATGATCAACAAAACTTTTATGCCTTATCACATGAACGTTTTGACATTGGCGGCGGCGGACATTGTTTATCAAATGCGCGACGAATTTATTCCGCGCCTTCAAATGACAATCGCCGAGCGCAAACGCATGTTCGAACGGCTTGAAAAATTATCGGGCGTCGAAGTTTTTCCGTCGGAGACGAATTTTATTTTGTTCAGACTCGACAAAGCGGAAGAACTTAAAAATTATTTGGAGTCGCTGGACATTGGCATAAGATATTTTTCTCCTAACGCTTTTGGCTTGAAAAATTGTTTGCGAATTTCAATCGGAACGCGGCTCGAAAATGACGAAGTCTTTTCTGCGATAAAAAATTTTTTGGAGGAAGGAAAATGAGGATTGGCAAAATAAATCGTGTGACGAAAGAAACAGACGTTACTGTTGAAATAAATCTTGACTGCGCGGAACTCGACAACAACAATGTAAGCGTTATTGTTTATCACGAAGGCGACGGCAACGAGATTATTTACGGTTACGACGAGAATGTCACGCTTAAAATTTTTGGCAATTACACCAAACAAACAAGCGGCGAGGATGTCATTATCAAAGTTGGAAACGGTACAATCACTGTTAAAGAAGCAAAGGACAAGATACTCAATATCTGTAGCGAGGATGACAACGAAACGAACACAGACGATAATGGCAATGAATATGTTTACAATTATTTTGGAGGGCATTGTACAATTTGCAGTGGCGCAGGAGAGGATACCATTTATAATTGTGCTGAATCTCAGCGTATATTTTCTGAAGCAGAAGTTTCTTCGGGAATTGGATTTTTTGATCATATGCTGAATCTTTTTGCGGCGCACGGGCAATTCGGCTTGAAAGTTGTTTGCAAAGGCGATTTGGAAGTCGACGGGCATCACAGCGTCGAAGACATTGGAATTGCACTCGGCGGGGCGTTGAAAGAGGCTTTGGGCGAAAAGCGCGGCATAACTCGTTACGGAACTTTTTTTCTGCCGATGGACGAGACTTTGGCTCTTGTGAGTTTGGACATAAGCGGGCGACCGTTTTTGGTTTGTGAACTCGGCGAGCTTGCTCCGATGATTGGAAATTTCGATACGGAACTTGTCGAAGAATTTTTGCGGGCATTTGCTTTCAACGCGGGGATAACTCTTCATGTAAAAATTTTTTACGGAAAAAATTCTCATCATAAAGTTGAGGCGATATTCAAAGCGTTGGGACATGCCTTGCGGGCGGCTGTTAATGTCGACAAAAAAAATAAGGACGTTCCTTCGACAAAAGGAGTCCTTTAATAAAAAAAACACAGCGGGTGGCGAAACCCGGTCGCCCATGGATGGGCGACCGCCGGCAACGAAAACAGGATGTTTTCTTGCCGGTTGAACGCCCTTTTCTTTTGGCAACTTTTCTTTTGGGCGCAGCAAAAG
>CALFJC010000100.1 GCA_937877655.1 uncultured Selenomonadales bacterium | reverse complement strand
TTCCTGCCGAAATTGCGGTGCGCCGCTCAGTTTTTTTCGGCAAAAGAAATTGAAATTCAAGCGGAGTCTTCGGGCTCCGTTTTTTTATTGCGCAACCTAACTTCCATAAAAAAATAAAAACTGCACAATTCTTTGACGTTGAAGTTCTCCTATGCTAAAATTTTTTCAAACAGGAAAATTTTGGTTAAGGAGGATGAACGATGAACAGATACCTTATCGCAATATTTTGGGGTTCACTTTTTTATGTCGAGTATCGATGGGGACTTACGCTGAACAGATTTTTTATCGTAGTGTTTTTAATTTCATCAGTCATCAGCGCATATCATTCTCTTTGGCTGATAGGCTCTCTGCTGGTCAGCTTAAAATCCTCAAAATTGCTCTTTAATCCTTTGCAACATTACAGACGAAAATTGATCGTGTGGCTGGCAATAGCAACATTTTCATTCTACGGCTTTTATCGGACGCAAATACCGGGGCAACTGGAAGCCTATGAAGCTGTGGCAAAAGCAAAATTTGAAGAAATAGTAAGAGGACAAGAAACAGAGAAATCGGAGAGAAAAGAAGGAAGAAAACTCATGGAAATGGAGATTAAAACCGAAGAAAAGCGAATCGATGAAACTTCACTCCGGGCACGGCGGACAGAGAAACATGCCGAAGGCAGCAAGGAAATGATTGCGGAGATTACTACGGGTTGGAACAAGGAAACAGCCGACACCGAAAATGACAATATAAATTGGGAAAAAGCTACCGACTTGATTAAAAAATATCCGAATTACATACGCCGCGCCCGTGAAAATAAAATCAAGGCGTCGCAAGCTCTTGAGGCACCGCAGGAATATTACGGAAAAGTTGTAAGTTTTCGCGGACAAATTTATTCGATTCAGCAACTGCCGCCTGAAAATTCCGTTGCGCAATTTTTCGACGGAAATTGTTATCACGCAATGATGGTTGTCAACGATAACAATAAGCCCGTGGCAATTTCGGTTTATATCGTCGGCAATGCCGAATCTGTTGCAGAAAATTCTGTTGTCAACGTGAAAGGTTTCATTTACGGTCAATCGCAACTTGTCAACAGTTTGGGCGGCGTCAGCAACGGAATTGCGTTTGTCGGTTTTCAAGAGTAATCGAAGACGAGATGGGCTTTGGAGCTTGTCTCGTTTTTGGTTTGACGAAAAAATTTTGCCCGGTTATAATTTTCTTGTTAAAGTTAAAGGAAGGGCGAAGATAAATTTGGATGCGAAAAAACTCAATCTCGGAGACATGATGACGAAAATAAAAAGCGGAGAAATTCAACTGCCCGACTTTCAGCGCAAATGGATTTGGGACGACGAACAAATTAAATCTCTGCTTGAAAGTGTGATTCGCGGTTTCCCGATAAATTCTATAATGATTTTGGAATGCGACGCGGACAATACAAAATTTTCTTGCCGAACGATTCAAGGCGTCGGCGCGGTCAATACCAAACCGCAATTTTTAATCCTCGACGGACAACAGCGGCTGACTTCGCTTTTCGGCGCAATTTTTTCCGACAAGCCCGTTGAAATTAACAAGAGCAAAAAGAACGAACTTTTTTACTACGTCGACATGAAAAAGGCGATTGCGTCCGTTAAAAATTCTTCCGAAGTTGAAGACATTGTTATTTCCGTTCCGCCGAGCAAAAAGTTAAAGTCTAAGGGTGTTAATTGGGATTTGTCGACACCCGAAAAAGAATTTGCCGCCGACATGTTTCCGCTGAATAAAATTTTTGGCGGAACGCGGCATTGGCTCCGTTCGTATGAAAAATTTCATGACGACGACCGCGCAGAGCAATTCGCCGACGATTTTGACGAAAAAATAATCAGCAAAATTTCTTCCTATGAAATTGTTGCCATCATTCTTGAAAAAAATACTTCGCTTGAGGCGGTTTGCAAAATTTTTGAGAACGTCAATCGCGGCGGAGAAAAGTTGGGCACTTTCGATTTGCTGACTTCGATTTTTGCTGCGAAAAAGGACGAGAACGGCGAGCCCGTAAAATTGCGCAAAGATTGGGAGGCTGTTCAGAAAAATTTTGAAGACAAAGGCTTAAATATTTTAAAAGTGGTCGATTGCTCGGATTTTATTACGGCGTTGACGCTTTTTGTCAGCTATAGAAACCGAAGCGGAAAAAATTCCGTGAGTTGCAAGGGCGAAGATATTTTGAAACTCAAATTTGAAGATTACATTTGCTGTAAAGGCGACATTATCGGCGGCTTCGTTGAGGCGGGAAAATTTCTTGAAGAAGAAGGCATCTCGACAATAAAATATCTCCCGTACAAATCGCAATTAATTCCGATGGCAGCCATTTTCGCGGAGTTGAAATTGTCGGAAAAAGAAAATGCGTCGAGTCGAATAAAAATTCGGCAATGGTATTGGTGTTGCGTCTTCAGCGAGTCTTACAAGGACGGGCAAGGTTCTCGTTATGCAAAAGATATTGTGCAGGTTATGAAGTGGATTAACAAGCGCGAGGAGCCCGAAATAATTCGGAAAACTCAAATCGGCGCATTGCGATTGATGAATTTGAAAAGCACTCAATCGGCGGCTTACAAAGGAATGATTTCAATGATTTTCAAAAACGGCGCGAGAGATTTTCTGATTGGAAGAAATATGGGTTCAAGTGCAGATTATGCCGAGAGCATCGAAATTCATCACATTTTCCCGAAAAAATATTGTGCGGCTCAAAAAATTTCTGCCGACAAATACGACAGCATAGCCAACAAAACTTTGATTTTGAAAAATACAAATCGAACAATCAGAGACGATCCGCCGAGTGTTTATCTTGAGAAAATGGAGCACAAATCGGGACTTTCCTGCGCGGAAATGGATGAGATTCTTGAGAAACATTTTATCGACGCCGAACTTTGCCGCGCAGATAATTTTCAAAAATTTATCGTCGCTCGCGCCAAAAAAATTCTTGACGCCGTCGAAAATCTTACGGGACGAAAAATTTCGGGGCGCGACAGCCCGGAGATTAAAAAAATTTTCGGCGAGTCATTATAAAAAAAATTCCCCATTCGCTTTGAACGGGGAATTTTCATTTTGCGCAGATCGTTTTCAATTCTTCCTTGATGCTCTCACGGAAAGGCGCGGGCTCGTCAACAACGACGGCTTTTCCGAGCGATAAAATTTTTCGGCGCAGAGCACGTTGCTCAAAAGTTCGATAAAAAATTTTCAAGTGATAAACGTTGTTTTTCAAATCGAAGTAACCTTCCTTGCGATTGGCGGCGAAAAGCAAAAAGCAACGTTCAATGTCGTTGAAGCCGCGAATAGGAAAAATTTTCAGCTTGAGAAAATTTTGGGCTTCGGGCTCCGAAAAAATTTCTTCGGGAAAATTTTCGTCCCGACAAGCTTTTTCAAGGAGAGTAAAATTCGCGACGTTGATTAATTTCAGCGAAGGGGTATTTTCTGTCCAAACAACGACGCGGACTTGAAATTTTTGCAAATAAGGCGAGTAAATTATTTTTGTCGGCAGGCAAACGCCGCTGTACTCCTTGCCGTTGCCGGCTTTTTGCGAATAGCGCAGAAAAATTTTTTGTCTGATTGCCTCCATCAAAAGCGAAATTCTTTCGGCAAGTTGCGGCGCGTCAAAATTATCTCCGTCGGTTCGTTGCCCGTTTTTAATCAAAAATTTTTCAAAAGGAAACGGCGATACGTCTTTTAAAACGCCGCGCAGTTTTTCAAATGAATTTTCTCCGAGAAGTTTTCGGGCAAGCGGTGCCTCCAAAAAAGTTTTCAGCCAACGCTTTTCAACGCCCAAAAATCTTATCGGCGGCAAAGGAATTTCTTCCTGCCCGTCGCTCTTGTAAGTCGGTATCAAAGTTTTGAAGGGATAATCCGCCTCGAACAGCGCGAATTTTTTTATCTCGTCGCCGCAGGAAACCATTTCTTGAATCAGCGGGTCGCGCAGGGAAAATTTTTCGTCGAAGTCGAAAGAAATTTTTCCGAGATAAGCCGCCAGAGATTCTTTGTCGAGCTCTTCGCCGTCAATCAAAATTTTGTTGTAAGCGTAAATGACGGCGCGATAAAAGGCGTTGCGGAACTCCGAAAAAATTTCGGGCTGAAAAACTTCGCCGGGCGGCAAGTCTTTAGGAGAAAATTTTTGCGGCGTCGAAGGCGCGACAAATTCAATCGCCTGCGCGGGCTTAAAATAATTTTCAAGAGTATCCTTCCACTCGCGAGATAATTTTTCCCGCAGATTGTGTTGATCACTTGCCCGCACGCTCGCCGCATGACCGAAAGAACGGATCCAAGGAATAAGTTCATTCGGATCCGCCAACTCGATTGAAAACAGCCGATGATTTTCGGAAATAATTTCAACCTTACCGAAACGTTTTTCCGCCTCAAGCCGCTTGAAAAAATGAAACTCGGCGTCGACAACTTTGAAATCAATTTCAACCAAACGCGGCGGCTCCGAAGTTTTCGGAAGGGAAGCGTTCCAAATATGCCGATAAAAATTTTTGTCGAGGAAATTTTCCGCGTCAAATTTCTCAAGCAATCGGACGTTGGAAATATTATCCAGCCGCCAAAAAAAATTATTTCCCTCCGACTCCCCGCGCAGATATTGGCGACCGTATTGATAATCGAAAATAATTTGTCGCGGAATGGCATCCGTCACAATTCGATTCGGCAAAAGAAAAGCCACTCGCCGCCGCTCTTCAAAAGCAACCGTCAATTTGTAAAGTACTTCGTCGTTCAAAATGTTTTGGTAAAAAATATCTTCAAACCAAAAACACGAGCCGGGCAAATCATTTTCGCCGCGTGTAAGTTGCAAATAATCTCCGAGCACTTGTTGCGCTTGACAGCCGAGACTCGACAGCGGCAAAAGTTCTCGGTACAAAAACAAAATTTCATACAGGTGCAAAAGTTCTTCCGAATCAAATTCCTGCAAAAAATCTTCCGCCAATTTATACGAAGATTTTCCCTGTCGAATCAGCAAACCTGCCGCCGTCATTTCTTCGAGCTTGCGGCTCATCATCGGATAAAAAATTCCCGCGTCTTCGTTTTCAAATGAGAAATGAAACAGCACTTCGTCAATCAATTTCGTAACGCTCCAAATTTTTCCGTCGCTCAAAATCTGCAAAAGGTAAATGTAAAGATTTAAATCTTGCGGCTTGAAGGTGTGAATTTGATACGAGCGCAAAAGATAATTTTCGCCGTCGGGACAGCGATTGAACGGGAAAAAATTTATTTTCTTTTCGCCGTGCCGCCGCGCCGAAATGTGCTTTGACCAAAAATATCTGATGCGTTTTAATTCGTCGCTGTATTTTCTGTCGGAAATTTTTTGCCGCTCGGCTCCTATTGTGCTGTCATAACAGCCGTAAACAAAAAGTTCGCGCAGAGTTCGGCGAATGATCTCGTAACTTTCCGTGAAGCAGTTGAATTTTTTCATGATTGAACACCCGCAATGTTTTTGCTACAATGAAAAAAATTTTTAAGGAAGGTGATTTGTTTGAATCAAAAAATTTTCGACGCCGCGCAGAATTTTGAAGAAATTTATTGGGAAATGTCACATGAGATAAATATTTTGCAAGCTGTTAATGAGGGAGAAGATTTAACTGAAACATATGCGGCTTACTACCGCGACAGCCGCAAAAAGTTGCTTGAAGTCTTGAAAAAATTTTTTCTTGAGGAAAGCCGCAATGATTTTGTTACGTTATTCGGAGTGTATTGCAATTTTTATCTCAAGAGAAGTTTTCAGCAGATTTTGCCCGAAGAAGATTTTGGCGTTTCGGAGCTTTGGGCTGTCATTGCGGACGAAAATTTTCAAAAGTATTTGTCGCTGATTCAACAGGGGATTGACAAGCAACAGGAAAATTTTTTCGAGGACGCGCTGAAAATTTTTGACGAATATTCCCTGCCGCATCTTTATCTGTTCGTGTTCGCCGCGCAGAAATATGATTTGGCAGCTGACGACAATTCTTCCGAAGAACAAAAACAATTTCTTGAATCGGCGCAGGCTCATTATAACAAAATGGATTCAACTTTGCGCGAATATTCTTTGGGCATCGGAAAATTTATATTCAGAAATGTCAATCCTTCAGACGACAGAAATCTTTTGCCGTTCGTCAAAGCGGTAGACGTATACAGCGAACTCGTTCTTTATGCAGTCGAAGCCGGAGCCTTGGATCCGCTCGGTATGGGTTTTTCTCCGAATTATTTTGTTAAGTATTTGCAAATTTTAACGGGAAAACAACGTTCAGACTTTGCAAATTTAATTGAGGAATCAAGTGGTGCCATATGTCCTCCTTTGCAACGACTTAACATATTGTTGGAGAAAATTTTTCGTGATGAAAATGTCAAACTCAGCAAAATCGCGCCCGCCGCGTGGCGTGATGCTCAGCCGCCTTTCAACATTGCCTATTTAAAAATCCCGCTTAAAATTTCCAACGCGGGACGGTTTCTGCTCGACCAGATGGAAAAATTACGACTGCAACGGGAGCGCGACAAAATTTGGGCGTCCAAAAATAAATTGGTTAAGGAATTCACTCACAGATATAAAAATCTTCAAGCGAATCGGCTGGGAGAAATTGCGGAAAGTCTTTTGCAAATGGAAGACGAACAGGAAAAACTTTGGGGGCGTGCGCTCCTTTTGGAATTGGCGCGCAAAGAAACTTTGACGAAAGAAGCCGCCATGCTGAATTTGCGATACAACGATAAAGTTGCGGAGCTCACAAGCCTTTTGAAAAACAGTTTGGCGGACGGAGACGGCACGGGAATTGCGGACGTTTTGCAGACGGCGTTTTTGTATTGTTTCATAGAAGTTTTTTACGACTACGACAGAAAATATAGCGACGCCCAAAAGATGCGCGACGGTCTTGAGCGACTTTGGAACGATATTGACGACAAAAAAATTTCTTTCGAGCGCGAGGTTATTTTCAACAAAAAAATTTGTATCGAGTGGCTGAAGGAAAACGGATTCGCTTTGCAAATCGACATTGACAATCGCTGGAAAAAAATTTCCCTGCAACGCAACAACTATGCGGACGTTTTTCTCAGAGCAATTTTCGTGGAGATGTTCAAAAACTTTTTGAAGCACGGCGAAGTTGAAAAGCCCGTCGAATTGAAGTTTCATTCCGACGAAAAATCTTTAAGAGTTTCCATGCGCAATTTCATTTCCGCCGCAAAAAAGTTGAAAGGAGCTACTCGTTACGGCTTAAGTTCTATGGACGAAACTTTGAAAACTCTTTATGTCGGAGAAGCGTTGCCCGTGCCCGCTAAATGTGTCCGATATTCGCAGGACGAAAAATTTTTCTTTACCGAATTGGAAATGCCCGCCGAAATTTTTTTGACAGGAGCTGATGATTAAATGCAATATGGAGATATTCTTTGGGTTGATGATTTTGATAACACCGACAGCCTTTCCGTCGAAAAAAATGTTAAGGAATATTATTCGGAGCAATACGGTTTTCGTGTGGATGTTCAAATGTTCATGTTGCCGCTTCTTGAAGCATTGGAGGCGGAGGACGAAAAAAATTTTCCGAAATACAACTGCGCGGTGCTCGACATAAATTTAACTCGCGGCTTCGCCGACATACAAAACGACTTTGACGAGATTAAAAAAATTTTGGAAAAGAATCATATTCGGATTTTGGATGAACACGATCCCGACCAAGACGCCGAATACCCGGATTTCGCCGAGAACGCCGGTTATTATGTTTATCTTTATCTTGTTCGGCGCGGATTTCTCGCCGAGCGAATTTGTATGTTGACCGGTAATAAAGGAAATACTACCGACGAATGGGAAGAACATTTCGACAATGAAAAATCTCTTTTCAAAAACGCGGGATTCATTGCGCCCGAAGCTTTTGATCGCACAACCGAAAGAGAAAAATTCCGCAAATGGCTCGCCGAAAAATTGACGCCGCGTTATCGGCTCCGTGCATGTATAATCGGCATGAAATTTTATGCAGAAAAAATTTTGGAAGACGAGGCGTTGAAAATTTATTTGCAAAATCTGCCGCAAATACCGTTGCGTCTTTCTTCCGACGAAAATATTGCGAACAGGGAATTCAGATTGGCACTTAAGGAACTTGTTCAGTTGTGGGAATCACACAAAGATGAAAATCGCGCTTATCAAATGACTTTAAAGACAACGCGAAATTGGTTTGCTCACCGTTGCTTGGAGAAAATGAATTTGCTCACGACGGCATTTCTTTTCGGAATAGGAATGCGCGGCTTGCTCGGAAAAAATCTCCGAGATAAACTTGATTCTGATACTAAAGATGAAAATTTTGAAGGATACAGGCGTTGGGAAGAGGAATTGCTCGCGCTGATTGAAGAATTGGATAAAAGAAAACGTTTGGCAGGCGAAATAAAATTGGGCGATCTCATAAAAAAATCTCGCGAAGAATTTTCCGATCGCATAAAAAATGTTGCGGGAAAGGATTTTAAAACAGATTCTCAAACCGACGTCTGCAAACTTATTCAAGATTTTATCGGGCAGAAAAAATACAATATCGAACGTCGTGAAGAAGATTTGTTGCGCGACTTTTTGCACGGCATTTATCCTCTGCGCAACAGTCGGGAAGAAGAATATTTAAACGCCGTGAAAAACACTTTGA
Source organism: uncultured Selenomonadales bacterium (assembly GCA_937877655.1). Classification (GTDB taxonomy): domain Bacteria; phylum Bacillota; class Negativicutes; order Selenomonadales; family Selenomonadaceae; genus Quinella. Next base: position 38,753 of record CALFJC010000100.1, on the reverse strand, counting down.
CTCTGGCAGTCAATCAATAAAAAAGCAGTCCGAAAAAATTTCGGGCTGTTTTTAGTTTTCGCAGATGTTTCATAATCAGATGCATCAAAAATTTTCTATAATGCGCTTGTCAATTACGAAGGGAGCGAAAAACGATGACAAAGATTTTCCAAGAAGAATTTACCGCGAACCCGGTTTTCGGAAAGAGGATTTACTGGTAAGGTTTTCGCAGACGTTTCATAATCGGATGTTCTAAAAATTTTCTATAATGCGCTTGTCAATTACGAAAGGAGCGGTGCCTATAGAAAAGTTTCTCCGAGAAAATTTCAAGCATTGAAAGGAGATGAAAAACATGTGCAGACGTCCCGACAGCCGTTCGTGGTTTGAAAAATATTTCCCTATTGTCCACTAAAAAAATTTCTGAACCGTTGAAGGGGTGATGCCTATAGAAAATTTTTTTCCGAAGTAATTTCCGAGCGTTGAAAGGGGGTGAGAATATGGCGTTACCGTTGGCAGCGGCGCAATTCCTGAGCGGAGTCGCTTTTGGAAAAGCAGTCGACAAGATGAGCAAGTAATTTCTTCGGAGTTCAAAGGGGGTGATTTATGAATTAAAAACTTTTGCCGAGAAAAATTTTCTGTTGAAAGGTGGTGATAAAAATGTGTGTACGTCCCCAAGAGCCCTTGATCTTCAAGGTGCTCAGAAAAATTTTGAAGTAATTTTTTAGCCGTCAAAAGGAGTGATGCCTATAGAAAATTTTTGCCGAAGTCAATTCGAGCCGTTGAAAGGAGGCGATACTATGGTTCCTGCACCCTTTGCCGCCGGCGTGGCATTTTACGTTGTGAGGAAACTTACAAAGTAAAATCCGAACTCAAACGAAAAACTCCCCGTCGAAAACTCGGCGGGGAATTTTTCTTGGGGAGGGATTTTGTTAAAGCTCTATTTCGTGGCGCGAAGCGGCTGAACTTCTTCGCCGTAAAATGGGGAGGTGGCGGTCTTAAAATAATTTATTCATTTGACGAATGCCGACCGTCCAAACATCGTCATTGAAGATTTTCTGCATAATTACTGCGAAGAAATCTTTGAATAGCCGACGCTCGATTGAGCCGCCGCCGAGATACCTTCGCCGTTTCGGTTTTCAAATGAATTTATCTATTGCGTAGACAAGTGCCAAACCGACCGCCAATGAGCAGGCAAAAAGTCCCGTACTCACTGCCAAAACACTGTCGCTGAAGAATTTCTTCATTGTCAATGCCTCCTTTGCTCGGAGTTTCGAGCGCGAAGCTTTTTAAAAAATTTGGTCGAGACCGTAGAAGAAAATCAAGCTGATAACCAATGACGCGCCGAAAAGTCCCGTGCTGAAAGCCAAAATCGCCGCGTGCTCTTTGAAAAATTCTTTCATGATCAATTCCTCCTGTTTTGCAATTCGTTGTTCAATCCCTTGAAACAGCGCGAAGTATAGCACAGGAAAAATTTTTGGCAATGCGTAATCGTTATTGATTCAGTCCGTGTTTGTTATTGTTTGACAGTAAATTATCTTCACGCTGAAATTTTTTAAAGGCTTAAATCGGCGAGTAACAAAATAGAAATGAATAATTGAAATTCTCTTTGATTTATAGTACACTTGATTAAAATTTTCAGACAAGGTTTAAGATTTTTATGTATTGCAAGAAATGTAATCTTCAAATTGAAAGTGATACGTGCCCTGTTTGTGGTGCGCCTACCGAAGAAAAAGTTCCCGCCGAAATTTTTTGGTGCGATAATTGTTTTTCTCCTGTGACAGTTCCTCTTTCAGCCGAGAATAAAAATATTTGTCCGCTTTGTTTTGGAAAGATGAGAAAACTTGCGGCTGATATTCGCCCTGTCTTTCCGGAAGAAAGATTGTTGCTCGCGGCTCTGCTTGATAAGCCGCCGGATTTTTTTATGAATCGTTCGCTTTGGGCGTCCGACAGCAGATATTATATCGACGGCAAAGGGTTGGCTGTGCCCGCAAAAAAATTCGCGGAAGCTGACACAGACTCCATTTGCAAAAAAATTTCTGTTTCGTCGGCTGTGATAAGTTATGATCGTTTTCAAAGTGACATTTGTAAATTCGTTCGTGCCAACCGCTACAGGCTCGATTTCCTCAAAGAGGAAGCTGATTCTTTCGTTCAGCAAACTGCAAAAAATTTTCCTGAAGAACGAGTTGTAATTTCTTTTTCCGGCGGCAAGGATTCCGCTGTTGTTGCCGATATTGTCGTTCGAGCTCTGAACAATCCGAGCTTGGTTCATATCTTCGGCAATACTACTCTTGAATTTCCGACGACGCTTGCTTATGTCGCCCGCTACAGAAAAAATCATCCTTTCGCTATCTTTCAAAGCGCAATTAATGACGAACAAAATTTTTTCGACGTTTGCAAAGACATAGGTCCGCCCGCAAGAATGTTGCGTTGGTGTTGTTCAATGTTTAAAACCGGTCCAATCGCTCGTGTTATCGGCAGTTTGTATCGCGACAAAAAAATCTTGACATTCTACGGAATAAGAAAATCCGAATCAGCCGCTCGCAGCAAATACAATCGCGTTGAAGGTGACGCCGATTCTATTAAAATTCGCCGCCAAACGGTTGCCTCTCCGATTTTTTTTTGGAAGGACGCGGACATTTGGCTTTACATTTTTTCCGAAGGTATAGATTTCAATGAGGCTTATCGGCTCGGCTATGATCGTGTCGGGTGTTGGTGTTGCCCGAATAATAATCAACGCGCACAATTCTTGTCGCGAATTTATATGCCGAACGAGTCCAAAAAATGGCGAACATTTCTTGTTGACTTCGCGAAGAAAATCGGCAAATCCGATCCCGAAGTTTATGTCGATTCCGGTAAGTGGAAGGCTCGTCAAGGCGGCAACGGTTTAATTTCAGCAAATGATGTTAAGATCCAATTTACAAATTGCACTGCCGAAGAGCACGCCAAAATTTATCGGCTCTCTCGACCTTTTGACGATAAATTTATCGGCTTGTTTGTTCCTTTCGGAAAAATTGCCCCCGAGCTTGGAAGAAAAATCTTGCACGAGACGCTGATAATAGATTACAAAACAAATGTACCGATTCTCTCAATTACTCCGTTTAATCATGGCGACGCAGTCAAAATCAAAACTCTCAACGTCGCAGACCACGAATCCCTTCAAAGAATGGCAAGCTATCAAGTCAGAAAGTTCAACGCCTGCCGAAAATGTCTGAAGTGCGAATCAATCTGCCATGCCGGCGCAATTTCCGTTGGCGAAAAATATTTTATTGATCCGTCAAAGTGTGTGCATTGCAAAATGTGCGTGACGACTAAGTATTTGGACGGCGGTTGTATGATGGAAAAATTTCTTCGGACAAAGTAAGCGGAGGCAAAAAGGGTAATGAAATTTCGAGCACACGATACTTTCTTTATACGAAAAGGCTGGTTGAGTAAAGGCATGCGCCACGTGGCAAACGCGGCGGATATTTTTATTTCCAATGAAGAAAACCCGATGGACGTGCTCGGACTCGGTGCAAACATGGTAAAAGCTTTGCGTTATTGGTTGCAGGCGGTCGGCTTGACAGAGGAACCCTTAATCGGAAAACGCACGCAAAATTTTACCGCACTTGGCAAATTGATTTACGATTACGATCCTTACTTTGAGGAGCGGGGCACGCTGTGGCTTTTACAATATCGGCTTGCATCGAACAAGGATTTGGCGACGGCGTGGTATTTTTTCTTCAACGAATTTTCCATGCAGGAGTTCACAAAGGAAAATTTTGTTACCGCTTTGAAAAATTTCATCGACATGCAAGACGACGCAACAGAAATTGCTCCGCGCTCTTTGGAAGAAGATTTTCAATGCATCGTCAACACATATCTGCCGAGATATAAAAATGACGACAAAAAAATTTCTCCCGAAAATAATATCGTCTGTCCCTTCGGCGAACTGGGCTTAATTGACATTTTGAACAGGCGACAGAAAATTTACAGGAAAAATATTCCGTCAGTCGCCGCGCTAAATTCTTGGATTGTGCTTGCCGTAATTATCGACAACGCCGACGGTCGCAAGGAAATAACTTTAACGGAACTGTTGCGTTCGCCGCGAAATATCGGGCGCGTCTTCAATTTGGATTCAATCGCAATGCTCGACGCACTTTATAAAATCGAGCGGCTCGGCTTATTGAAAATCAATCGGACGGCGGGAATGGATGTCGTTTCAATCCGCCGTGATATAACTTTCTTGGAGTGCGTGAAAAATTTTTATGCGTCGGTAGACGAGCAGGAGATTGGCGAATGGGCAAAATGATTTCTGTTGCGGAGGGCTTTCAATATTCCGTCAACATTGAGTATGATTTAGGCAACGATGACAAGCTGAAAAAATTTATTCCGACAAAGGCGGCACTAAACCTTTTGGAAGAAATTTTGCTGAGTACTCGTCCAAACTCAACGGAACGTGCAAGAATTTTAATCGGCGCGTATGGTCGCGGCAAATCGCACATTGTGCTGATGATTTTGTCCCTGCTCATGAAAAAAGATCTCCGCCTGTTTGAAAAACTTTTGCCAAAACTTGAAACAAAGCCCGAACTTTATCGTCTCGTCAAAAATTTCTACGCAAGCCCGAATAAAATTTTGCCCGTGATAATCAACAACGGCACGGCAACGAATCTTAATCAATCGTTCCTTTCAGCTTTACAAAGAACGCTTGCGAACTTCGACTTGCTTGACGTGTTGCCGAAAACAAATTTTCAAGCGGCGGTCGAAGTATTGCGACGCTGGCAAAAAGATTTTCCGAAAACTTATTCCGCGTTCAAGAAACTTATCGGCGAGCCCATTAAAAATTTTATCGGCAGACTGGAAAATTTCGACGCGGCGGCTTATGCGGCATTTGAAAAAATTTATCCCGCGCTGACTGCCGGCAGTGTTTTCAATCCGTTTCTGGGTTTCGAGGCGGTCGAGCTTTATGAAAGTGTTGCGAAAAGTTTGCGGGCGAAGGGTTACACGGGACTTTATGTTGTCTGCGACGAGTTCAGCAAATTTTTGGAGGCGAACATAGGACGCGCTTCCGTCAGTGATACGAAAATGCTCCAAGACTTTGCGGAGAAGGCAAATCGCAGCGGTTCACTGCAACTGCATCTTTTGCTGATTTCGCACAAGGAAATTTCAAACTACATAGATAAGTTGCCGAAAGAAAAAGTTGACGGTTGGCGCGGCGTGTCGAACAGATTTTTGCATGTGCACATGAACGAAGATTTTTCACAGACTTACGAAATTATTTCGGAGGTTATTTGTCGCGAGCCGGAGCTTTGGAAAAATTTTTGCTCACGATACGCCGCCGAATTTAATTCCCTGCACGAAATTTATTCGACTTCGCGAATGTTCCGCAATGTGCCCGAAGAGTTGAAGGCGGCGATTGAAGGTTGTTTTCCGTTGCATCCCGTGTCGACATTTATTTTGCCGCGATTGTCTGAACGTGTTGCCCAAAACGAGCGGACATTTTTCACATTTCTTTCTGCCGAAGGTACAAATTCTTTTTCCGCCTTCCTCAACGATTATCGCGACGATTTTACATTGCTCACGCCCGACAAGATTTATGATTATTTCGAGCCGCTTTTTCGCCAAGAACTTTATGCCGGCGAAATTCACAAGATTTTTTTGCTTGCCGAAAGAATTTTAAATCGCATGGAGCCGACAACGCTTGCCGCGAAAATCCTCAAGGCAATCGCACTGATTTACATGTTGGAGCAATTTGAAATGCTCGCGCCGACGAAGGAACAACTGGCGGAAATTTTTTCTTGTGATTATTCGCAGGAAGAGATTTCGCGAACATTTGAAGAATTGACGGAAAAAAATTTTGTCGTCTACCTGCGGCAGAGCAATAATTATCTCAAGCTTAAACAAAGTTCCGGCGTGGACGTGATGCAAAAAATTCGTGATGTTGCGGAAAATCTGTCGAAGAATTTTTCCGTTCAAGATGTGCTCAACGCGGAGAACTTCGATAATTTTCTTTATCCTTCGCGCTACAACACGGAGCGTGAGATGACTCGCTGGTTTGATTTCCGATTCGTTTCAAGCGCAGATATTTTCTCCGACATGGATTTTGACGCGGGATTTGACGGCGACGGAATTATTTTTGGTGTGCTTGTCAACGAGGAGGCTGAGATTGAAAGGCTTGAAAAAATTCTTGTGTCGTCAAGCAGGTTGAAGGCACGTTGTATTTTTGTTCTGCCGAAAAATTTTGTTGACGTGCGCGAGGCTGTGAAAAAATTTTCTGCCGTCAAAAATCTTAAAGAGCTTGCCGAAGATGATTCCGTTTTGTTCGACGAGTACGAAGTTATTTTTGAAGATTTGCAGGCGGTCATAAAAAATTTTATCGAAAACTACACGCACCCCGAAAATTTTCGGGCGATTTATATTCATGACGGAAAAATTTTGTCCGTGTACAGGAAAGCGGCTTTGAGTGAGATCATGTCGACTGTCTGCGATAAAATTTACAGCCGCACGCCGATTATCAACAACGAAGTTATCAACAAAAACGAAATTACAAGCGTAGCGGCGAACAGTCGAAACAAAATTATTGCGGCGTTAATTCGTCGGGAGCTTGAGCCGAATCTTGGACTGCGCGGCACGGGACAGGACGTTTCGATTATGCGCAGTACGCTGATTCGTACAAATGTTTTCATTAACGACGACAACCCGCGAATAAATTTGCGCCCCGAAAATTTTAACATGCGAAACCTTCTTTCAACGATAGAAAATTTTATCTTGGAGACGCGGCAAAATCCGATGAGTTTTTCCGTGCTGTATGAAAGATTGACTGCGCCGAGCGGTCAAATCGGTTTAAGGCGCGGCGTCATTCCGATTTATCTGGCTGCAGTGATTCACAAATACAGACAACAAATCACAATCAGCAATCGTTTCGGAGCCTTGCGTATAAGCGTTGACGCGCTGATTCAGATAAATGCCGCGCCCGAAAATTTTTCGTTGGAGTATCTTGATTGGAGCGCGGAAAATAAAAATTTTGTCGCGAGTTTTGCCGAGACTTTCAAGGATTTTGTCGTTGACGCAGAAAAAAATTTGAGTTCTTGCGACTGCGCGGCAAATGCAATGACTCGTTGGTTTTTGTCCTTGCCGAAATACACTAAGGAGTTCATGTCTCGTCCGAATGGCGGAAAAATACTCGATGCATACGTAAAGATGCGCAACCTTTTGCGACAAAATTTAAGCGGCTCGGATTTGTTGTTTAAAAAATTGCCGAAGATTTTTTCCGAAGATTTAAAGGCGACGGCTGTTCAAATCCTTGCGGCGAAGAAATTTTTTGACGGAGCAGTTGACGAGCTGGAAGAATTTATCTTGGAGGAGACAAAGAAAATTTTTTCGGCAACAGGAGATTTAACGGCGGCTCTTCGCGAATGGTGCGCTTCGTTCGACAAAGAAATTTTCGAGCAACTTTTTTCGGACGAAACGGAGAAATTTCTTCGACTGATAAAATCAACGGACAACGAAAAAAATTTTGTCACTGAACTTGCGCGGCTGGCAACGGGTTTGAAACTTGAAGATTGGAACGACCGGACGGCTGAAATTTATTTCGGCAGACTTGCGCAATTCAAAGCTTCTGCAGAAAATTTTCGGCGCAATGAAATTTCCGAACGACAAATAATTTTCGTCGACGTAGCGGGCGAAAAATCTGTTAAACGTTTCGAGAAGGTTGAATTATCGGCGCGAGGCAAATTGCTTTTCAATCAAATTACCAACGCGCTTGATTCAATGGGGCAGGCAATTTCCGTGCAAGAAAAGCGGCAAGTGCTCACGGAAATTTTGCGAACACTTTGCTGAGGATTAAAACAATGGCTTACTTTGACAACGCGGCAACGACTTTTCCAAAACCCGATTGTGTTTATTCGTTCATGGAAAAATTTTATCGGACGAGCGGCGGAAATTCGGGACGGGGAATTTATGCACTCGCCGCCGCTTCAAAAAATATGATTGAGGAAACACGTAACCTGCTTGGGCAGTTGCTTAATTGCGGCTCAAAGCAGGTTATTTTTACGCCGTCGGCAACGCTCGCGCTGAACATGATTATTCAAGGCACGATTTTCGGCGGAGCAAAAAATATTTATGTCAGTCCTTTTGAACACAACGCCGTAATTCGCACGCTGAATTATTTCGAGCGGCGCGGAAAAATTTCCGTGAATGAACTCGGCGTCACACGCGATTTGAAATTTGACATTGAACAAATAAAAAATCGGTTCGAGCGGACGCGCCCCGATTTTGTGATTATCAGCCACGCGAGCAATGTTATCGGCTTAATTGCGCCCGTCGAAGAAATTTTTTCGGCAGCGAAATTTTACGGCGCGATAACACTCGTCGACATGGCGCAGACGGCGGGATTGGTTGAACTGAACGTCGGGCTTGAGTCGATTGATTTTGCGGTTTTCGCGGGACATAAAAGTCTTTTCGCGCCGACGGGCATTGCGGGCTTCGCAATGAATCCTTCAACGCACTTGGAGCCCGTGATTTTCGGCGGGACGGGTTACGATTCAGCTAATTTGGAAATGCCCGCGACTTTGCCCGAAAGATTTGAGCCCGGCACTTTGAACGTCGTCGGCATTGCCGGACTTAACGCCGCGCTCAAGTGGATACAATCTCAAACGCCGGAAAAAATTTTTGAAGCGGAGGAAAATCGTCGTCGTCAACTGCTTGAACTCTTCGCCGATTATGACTTCCTGCGCGTTGTCGGAAATGTTGCGGGCAGAAATTATGTCGGCATTGTCTCTTGTTTGATTGAAGGAATAAGCAGCGACGTTGCGGGAAATATTTTTTCCGAACGCGGAATTGCCGTCCGCGCAGGTCTTCAATGTGCGCCGCTTGCCCATAAATTTTTGGGAACTTTTCCTGCGGGCACGGTGCGTTTCAGCGTGAACTGCATGACTTCGGATAAAGATTTTGTCGAACTTCGCGCCGCGTTGGAGGAAATAAAATCTGGACTTTAGAGGCAGAGCAATGAATTTTTTGGATTTGAATCTGAAGACGGAATATCGTTCTCGGCGCGACGACGTGATAAAAAATTTTTATAATCCCGTGCTGAGTCGGGCGATACTCTACAAGCGGGCAGTCGGATTTTTTTCTTCGTCCGCGTTGGTCGTGTTGAGTGCGGGCATTTGCGGCTTGGTCAAAAACGGCGGCTCAATTCAAATGATAGCTTCGCCGCGACTTTCTTCGGAAGATTTGGCGGCAATAAATGACGGCTTCGCACGGCGCGAAAAAATAATCAAAGCGGCTCTGCTTCGCGAACTGAAAATTCCGCAAGATCGTTTTGAAGAAGAGCGGTTGAATCTCTTGAGTAATTTGATAGCGATTGGGCGGCTTGAATTCAAAATTGCGTTGCTTGAGGACGACAACGCGATTGGCATGTTTCACGAAAAACTTGGGCTCATGCAAGACGCGGCGGGTAACGTAATTGCTTTTTCCGGCTCGATGAACGAAAGTGCGAACGCTTTCGCCAACAATTACGAGGCGATTGATGTTTTCACGTCTTGGACGCATGACGCCGAAAGAGTTGTGACCAAGACGGCGGCTTTTGATTCGTTGTGGAAAAATCGCGAACACGGAGTCAAAGTTTTGAACTTCCCTGACATGCGCGAAGAATTTTTACGCAGATATAAAATCAACAACAAGATTGACACAACGCTTGACGATCCGCCCGCAAAAAATCTTTCGGCTGAAAAAAATTTGCCGAAAAATTTTCCGGTCGTCCCGCCGAATCTTAAACTTCGCGATTATCAGATTGCGGCGATTGAATCTTGGGCGCAAAAAAATTATCGCGGCATCTTCGACATGGCGACGGGTACAGGAAAAACTTTTACGGCATTGGCGGCGGTTGCAAAACTTTTCACGGACAAAAAAAATCTTGCCGTCTTAATCGTCTGCCCGTATCAACATTTGGTCGAGCAGTGGCGCGAAGATATTATTTTATTCGGCATGAAACCCGTTGTTTGCTACTCGGCGTCTTCGCAAAAAAATTGGCGCGATTATTTAAAAACGGCTGTCACGAATTTTAACGGCGGCATGAAAAATTTTTTCTGCATGATCTCCACGAATGCAACTTTTTCAACGGATTATGTGCAAAATCTCATGAAAAAACTTTCGGGCGAAATCGTGCTGATTGTCGACGAGGCTCACAATTTCGGCGCAAAAAATTTAAGCAAAACTTTGCTTGAACACATTCCGTATCGTCTGGCACTTTCCGCCACGATTGACCGTCACGGCGACGCGGCGGGCACGCAAAAACTTTATGACTACTTCGGCGAAAAATGCATTGAGTACACGTTGAGAGACGCAATTTTAAATGGCATGCTCACGCCGTACCGCTATTATCCCGTGATTGTGTCGTTGACATCCGACGAGCGCGAAAAATATTTGGAGCTGACCGGCAAAATCCGTAAGGGCGTCCGCCGCGACAAACACGGCAACCTAAAATTCACCGAGCAAACCAAAATGTTTTTAATCAAGCGGGCGAGGTTGGTTGCCGGCGCGGAAGAAAAAATTTCTGCACTGCGCGGGCAGATTAAAAACTTCAAAGACGACAATCAGATTTTAATTTACTGCGGCGCAACGACAATGCGCGACGCCGATTATCGCGAAGGCGTCCCTTCGATTGAAGAGGGACGGCAAATTGATCTTGTCGTCAAAATGCTTGGTCTTGATTTGAACATGCGCGTTTCAAAATTTACTTCGGAGGAGACTGCGGACGAGCGCGAACTTATCAAAAAAAATTTTGCGGAAGGCAAGCACCTTCAAGCACTCGTTGCCATTCGTTGCCTTGATGAAGGCGTAAATATTCCGAGCATACGCACGGCTTTTATTTTGGCAAGCAGTACAAATCCGAAAGAGTACGTCCAGCGACGCGGCAGAGTGCTCAGAAAATTTCCCGGCAAAACGCACGCGCTTATTTTCGACTTTATAACTTTGCCGGTGCCGCTTGAGGAAGTTGACAACTTCGATCCGGAAATTATTAACGGCTTAAAATCTTTGGCTAAAAGGGAACTTGCACGTCTGAAAACTTTTGCCGCCGACGCGGAAAATCCGTTCGAATCTGATTCGCTGGCGATTGAGATTCAAGACGCATATGGCATTGAACTTCAAGAGGAGGAGGAAAATTATGTGTGACAAACAGCGGCTCAACATAATGAAGCTTAAAATACTCAAGGCGGAGAGAGATAATTTGAAGTTGCAAAAAAGCGATAATGAAATGGTCGAGATGATTCGCAAAATTATCATGGACGAGGCGCGGCGGATTCACGGGGGAACACAACATGCTGATTAAAACTTTGCGCATGAAAAATTTTCGTCAGTTCAAAGGCACGACCGAAATAAATTTTTCCTGCGACGCGGAAAAAAATGTTACAGTCATTCTCGGCGACAACACTTTCGGCAAAACGACGCTCCTTCAGGCTTTCAGCTGGTGTCTTTACGGCACAGTAAATTTTCCCGACAACGATAAACATCTTCTCAACTACGAAATTTCCTTGCAGATGCATAACGGCGAGCAAGAGACAGTTGAAGTGGAAATTATTCTCCTGCATGACAAAGCCGAATACATAATCACGCGAACACAAAGATATAATTGCGGCGGAGACAAAGTCAGCGGCAAAACCGTTCCGACGGTTGCGGTATCTTGCAAGCGAGAGGAAGACGGGCAGACCAAACCGATTGATACTTTCCGAATAAAAGAAGTTATCAACGGTATCTTGCCCGAAGGACTTTCGACGTATTTTTTCTTCGACACGGAACGAATCAGCACCGTAAGCAATCGCAGAGACATCAGCAAGGCGATAAAAGATTTTCTCGGACTTTCCGCCATAGAAAATGCCGCCCGACATCTCGGCGACAGATCAAAGAAAAGCAGTGTCATCGGAAAAATTTACGGCGGCATGGATTTGAACGGCGATGCTCGCGCAAAAGAAGCTTTGAACAAAATTCAAGCCGCCAAAGAAAAACGCGATACCATTGCCGAACAATTGGAGGAATGCAAAACTCAAATCGATAATTACGAAGAACTTAAAGCCGAACTGGAACAAAAACTTCGTGATAATCAATCAACCGCTGAACTTCAGAAACGCAAGGATGATCTCGAAAGCAAAATCAAAGCCGAAGAAAAAATCCGGGCGCAGGCAATCGAAGAATATTTTAAAGAATTCAGCGCAAGCGCATTGCCGTTTTTCATTCGTCCCTTGCTGAACGTGGCGGAAAATTTTCTTAAGGAATTCAAGCTCGACGACAAAGGCGTCCGCGATATTACCGTGAACAGCATAATGGAACTTATCAATCGCGGGCGTTGTATTTGCGGCAGAGAAATCTGCGCGGGCGACGAAGCTTATCAAAATCTTATGGCGGAGATTAAATATGTGCCGCCCGAATCCTTAGGCAACACTGTTCGGCTTTATCGCGAACAGCTGAAAAATCTTTCGCACTTGTCCGCAAGAACTTACGAACGGCTTAAGCAACTTCGCGAAGGCATTGCTTACAGCGAAAATCGAATTAATGATTGGAAATACGAAATAGAAGATTGCCGAAAAAAAATCTCCGGCAAGGAGAATATGGCGCGCCATGAAAACGAACTTGCCGACATTCGCAGTCGCCTGCGCGATTTGGAAACAAAAAAAGCTCGTCTTTATCAGGACGACGGGGCGCAGAAACGTGATATTGAACATTACCAAAAAATTTACGACAGCTTGACTGCAAACTCCGCCAAAAATCGTGAGGCGCAAAAATTTCTTGCTTACGCCGAAAAGCTTAAGGCGTGGCTTGAACCGACTCGCATAGAAAACGAACGAAAAATCCGTAAGAGCTTGGAAGCAGAGGTAAATAAAATTTTTGACGAAATGTATCACGGACATAGGCGCGTTTCAATCGACGAGCAATATCGCGTAGAATTAAATGCGACCGTTGCCGACAGAGAAATTATTTCCGGCGAATCGGAAGGAGCAAACCGCGTCAAAAATTTCGCTTTCATTGCGGGACTCGTCGCCTTGGCAAAAAAGCAAATCTTTAAAGATTTGGGCATTTCGTCTGAATCTTATCCTTTGGTCATGGACGCGCCCTTCTCAAATACGGACGAAAAACATACTGCAGGTATCTCAAAAGTTTTGCCGCAAATCGCCGAGCAGATAATTATGTTCGTCATGCAAAAAGATTGGCACTACGCCGAGCCCGTGATGAATCTGCGCATCGGACAAAAATATTTGCTGAACAAAATCAGCGAAACTTTTACAAAGATTGAGGAGGCGTGACAATGATCGAAAACAGAATTCGGCTTTTCGAGACGGATTACACAATCAACGGCAAACACGCCACGCGCTTAAAATTTTTGGCAAAGAAAAATGCCCGCGACGATCCCGAACCCGATAATCCCAACGCGGCAAAAATTTTTGAACGTTATATTGATGTCTACATGAACGCCGCCGTTTGGGGAATTCGTTATCGACGCAAGGCAAAGACTGAACCTTCCGGCGACAGAGCACGCATTTATGCCGACGCCTTTATTCGCGAGCGCGAAAACTGCATTTTTCTTTATCGCCTTGTAATGCTTTTGGACGACAGCGAAAATCTTACACAGACGGAGAGAATCGACCGCGCCTTTCGTTGCGACACACTTCCCGACAAAAACGACGATCTCAAAAAAAATTTGGAACTCTTTCATGATTATGTTCGCGGCGGGATTGATTTAATGTTTGAAAAATTTACCGACGGTTGCCAAAGTCGCGAAGATTATCTGGAAAAAACTTTTGCGTTGATGACGGAATTCAAAGCGGAACTTGACGGCATTGATTATTCGGCTGAACTTGACAAGCTGATGAAATAATGGGGAGGAGCAGTTGTGTTTTCAATTTGTGCGGAAAAATTTTTTGAATACGCAATGGAACTTTTTCACCTTGCCGGGCACGCCGACATTTCCGAGCCCGAATTCACAAATCATTCCGCCAAGCAATTCCTGTATCAGGATTGCGATAAAAATTTTTTTTTGTCCAATGAAAAGCGCGGTCTCCTTCGGCTGTTCGACAATATCTCGCGCCTGTTCACTGTCAAAGGAATTGCCTTCTTCTCGCTGAATCTTTTGACTTCACTTAATGATCGAAGTCAGGCGGCACATGATATTCACACGCTGATTCAATCCGCCGTCGACGTTCAAGCAACAATCTGCTTATCTCGACATGCTGACAAAATAATTTTCTCGTTCGCAGGTTACAACTCGGCTTGCATTTTGTCCGATTGGTATTCAAGCGAAGATAAAATTTTAGAGATGCTCGACATTGCCAATATGACTATCGCCGACGGCAGAGAATATTTTTTCGACTTCATAAATATTTTTGCGAGACGTTATTATTTCTCCGGCAAGGCTCCAACGTTTTGCGATTCATTTCCGCTGAATTTTTTTTCGGATTTAAAATCTGACATTACCCGCGAGGAGGTTGAAGAAATTTTGAACGAACAAAGATTTTCTTTCATCAAAGAATACGGCAACGATTATGTTGAGTACGACGAACTTACGGCAAAAGATACCGTCGACAACGAACAAGAATTTGATCTGATTCTTCAAGATGCGGAAGATATTCAGATCAGCCTTTTTTCGGAAGAAGATTTGCGGGAACAAACAAAATCTGACGAAGACGATTTATCCAAGTTAGACGCTGATATTTTTGCCGACCCGGAACTTTTGTTGGAATACATTGAGAAAATTTCTAACGAGACATTATGAGCGAATTTATAATTTGAAGTCCGCAGGATTTTCCTTCAAAGCTTCTTTGCAGAGCCGATAAAGTTCGCGAGCATCTCTCAATATTTTTTCAGTGGCTCGATTTTGCCGTCGCCGAATTTCAAGTGTAATTTGCTTTGCACTGCTCATTATAACGTACCTGTATCTTTGGGGTGTTGTGTCGATTTTTAGAGCCGCTTTCGTCCATGCAAAGTACTGTTCAGCATAATTTTGCGCTTGCTCAAGGTTATGTTGCGGGCGAAGAATTCAACCAACATATCATAACAAGTCGACAGCGTGCGGCAAGCTTACAAGCTTTGAATTGTTTTATCGTAATTTTCATTGCCTTTTGTTTTTGTTTTGCCATAAGCAAAAATTTTTTCACAGCAAGATATGCAGTCTCGATTAGTAATATTTTTGTGCGTCGATTTAAATCAGCAGTCGCAACATCAAGAATATTTTCCGGAGCCGCTTAAGCTTTACCCCCCAATCTTCAGTATTTTTTCTAAGATGATTTTTGTACTCTTTGAGCGGGTTATTCGATAAATTTATCGACGGCAGACAAGGGAAAAGTTTTTCCGAAACAATTTTCCATTGGTGTTGGTTTTCAATAAAGCAGCGTGTGACCGACAAGACGGTAAGTACCGCCAATGCCCTGCGAAAAATTTCGTCGCCTTGAAATATGGCATTGTTCAACCAATCCATAATCTCTGCGGACAAGTAAGTTTTATCTTCGTCGTTGTTTATCATTTTGCGGAGTTCCGACTTTCTTTCGCGCCGGTATTTTTCTTGTTGCGGATTATTATTCCACATGTTCTCGATGTTTTGAAGGATTTCCTTTCGTGCAGGCGGCTCTAAAAATTTATTTGTAACGCCATCATTTGCGAATCCCAATTTTTCTCTGAGCGATTGAGTATCGGGATCAATAATTTTTTTGGAGCATCTGTCGTAAGTAACGTTAGCGCGAATCCCGTTGCCATTATTGTCCGACGACGAGCAATTAAAAATGTGACTTATGTGAGCATTTGAATTGCCTGACTATAGCAATTGTGAGAAAAATTCTTCAGGCAAAAAACTTCTGAGTAGTTCTTCTTGTGTCGCTATCGCAAAAGTTTTGACTTCACCGGATTTGAACAGCTTTGTCGGCTTAATAGTTTTAGGCATAAAAATTTCTCTTTTCAATGAAAAAATTTAACATAACTTTCTTTCACCGACAATGGCGCATGCAAAAATATTTCGTTCAGAAAGAAGAAACGGCAATAAAGAAGGTCTGTCACAAGCCGAAAATTTCTAAAGAAAAAACCGTGTGCACAGCATTGCGGTACATGCGATGAATTTGATGATTCAGTTCGTATCGGTTACCGTTCGGCAGGCTTTTGCTTGTGTTTGGCTTAAATTTGTGCTAAAATTTTCATAAACCAAAAATATTTATCGGGAGGACGAATAATGAACAATTTATTAACCCTAATTTGTTTGGTTGCGTCAATAGCAGGAATATACTTTTTAGCTCGACTTATCATCGCGGCAATACGTAAACAACCTAAATCACTTTACTTGAAAAACTTGGCTTTATCTTTTGTAGTGGTTATTATCGCTTCGGTCGGTGTGTATCAAACACAAACACCGGAACAGATAGCGGCTCGACAGGCAAAAATTGACTCTGAACAGAAAGCAGAGACGGAGAAAAAACTTGCTGAACAAAAGGCGGCGGAAGAAAAGAAAAAACGTGAGGAAGAATGGGCGACAAAAGAAAAAGCAGAAGCCGAAAAAGTCGCCGAATTGAAAGCTGAATTAGAACGACGGAAACCTGAAATTGAAGCGGCGAAAAAACAAGCCGAGCAGGAAGCAGCAGAAAAAAGAAAAATCGCTGAGGCTCAACGTAAACAAAAAGAAATACTCAAAGAATCTTCCACAGGATGGAACTTGGAAACGACCGACACAAGCAATGATGGCACTAATTTATTGAAAGCCTCAGGTTTAGTAAAAAAATATCCCGATTACGTACACGAGGCAGAGGCTAATTGGATTAATGCCGAAGATGCCATGAAAAAACCTTGGGAGTATTATGGCAAAGTTGTGAACTTAAGCGGTCGAATTTATTCAATCAAGCAGTTGCCGCCGGGAAACTCAGCAGTGAAATTCTTCGGCAAAAATTGCTACGATGCTATGCTCGCAGTTGGCGATACCTATGATCCTGTAGCAATCTCAATGATTATAGTAGGCGATTCTGCATACGTTTCAGAGAACTCTATTGTAAATGTAAAAGGTTATATTTATGGACATGCCGCCCTTGTTAATCGGATGGGCGGAGAAGCTCGCGGATTGTCATTCGTAGGCTTTCAAGAATAAGTTTTCTATGATAAAAAAATACCCCGCTCGCTGTGAACGGGGAGTTTTTTATTGGTCGTCGTCCTTTTGATTGTGTTTTCGGACGAAAAATTTTATCGGCGTGCCCTCAAAGCCGAAACTCTCGCGCAAACGATTTTCAAGGAAGCGCAGATAAGAGAAATGTAAAAGTTCGGGCTCGTTGACGAAAATTATAAATTTTGGCGGGCAAATGTCGGCTTGCGTCACGAAAAAAATTTTAGCCGACTTGCCCTTTTTGCTCGGCGGAGGATTGACGGCAACCGCGTCGCGAATCAATTCGTTCAAAACGCTGGTTTGAATTCTCATCGATTGTTGCTCGGCGACAAATTTAACAAGCTCCGTAACCCTTTCGACGCGCTGCCCCGTCAAAGCACTGGCATAAACGACGGGCGCATATTGCAAAAAGCCCAAACGATTTCTCAAATCGTCGGTAAAGCGATTTGTCGAGCGGTCGTGTTTATTCGGGAAAATATCCCACTTGTTGACGACGATAACGCAACCTTTGCCCGAATCATGCGCGTAGCCCGCGATTTTTTTATCCTGTTCCGTCACACCGACGGGAGCTTCAATCATCATCAGCACGACATCTGCGCGGTCAATCGCCCGAAGCGAACGAATCACGCTGTATCTTTCAACCGGTTCATCGATTTTGGATTTTTTTCGCATGCCCGCCGTGTCTATCAGCGTGAATTTCGTTCCGTTCATGAAAAAATGCGTGTCAATCGCGTCGCGAGTCGTGCCGGGAATGTCGCTGACAATTACGCGCTCTTCGCCGAGCATTTTATTTACCAATGAAGATTTTCCGACATTCGGACGCCCGATAACCGCAATTCTTATTTCGTCTTCGTCGCGAGTTTCGATTTCGGTTTTCGGAAAAGTTTTTATCACCGCGTCGAGTAAATCGCCCAAATTCAGCGCATTGCTTGCTGAAATTCCTATCGGCTCGCCCAAGCCCATTTTATAAAATTCATACGCCTCTTGCTCCAAATTTACGCCGTCAATCTTGTTTACCGCCAAAATTATCGGCTTTTTCGACACGCGCAACATTTTTCCGACATCTTCATCCGAAGAAGTCACTCCTGCGCGCCCGTCAACCACAAAAATTATCGAATCCGCTTCCTCAATCGCGATTTTCGCTTGGATTTTTATTGAATTCAGCATTTTGTCGGCAGATTTTATCTCAATCCCGCCCGTGTCTATCAGCGTGAATTCTTTATCGAGCCATGTTGCGTCCATATAAATTCTGTCTCGCGTCACGCCCGCCATATCGTCCACTATCGATAACTTTTTCTTGCCAATTTGATTGAAAAGCGTCGATTTCCCCACATTCGGTCGCCCGACTATCGCAACTATCGGTTTACTCATTTAAAATTTCCCCTCCAATGCCTTTTTGAATTCAAAGCCGTCTTTTATCGGCAAAATCTGCGCGGGAGCAAATATTTTTCTCAAATTTTCAAGCGAAATGTCATCCAAAAAAATTTCTTCGCCTGTTTTTAATGCCGTCGCAGGTATCAATATCAAATCGCGTTGCCTTTCCGAAGTTTTCAGCGCGTCGATTATGTCTCCGCCCGTCAAAAGCCCCGATACATTCACTTTCGAGCCGAAAAATTTATTTTCAACTGGCAAAATCCGCACGTTCGGGCTTTTAACCAGATTTTTTAAGACTTTCGCAAATGATGTCCCGCTTATCACGTCGATTTTTAAATTTTTATTTTCAACTCCTAGTTCCTGGTTCCTAGTTCCTAGTTCCTCGATAAAATTGCGCGTCATGCCGATTCCGTTTTCTATTTGCGGAAAATCATCGTAAAACTTGACGGGCGGCAAATTTTTTTCAGCCAACAAATAAAATTCGTCGCCGAGATAAATAAAAGTTCGTCCTGACTCTGCGCGAATTTTTTTTTGCCAAATTTCAACCTGTTCAATCACTTTTGCCGCCGATTCTCTGTCAAATTGCTCCAAAATGAATTTATCGCGCCGATATTTCGTCACGCCAACCGGAACTATCGCCAAACTCAACGCTTGCGGGCGTCTTTTCAAAATTTCCGCTATCGTGAAGTCCAATTCGGCTCCGTCATTCAAATTTTTGCATAAAACTACCTGCGTATGATATTCCACGCCCGCTTTTTCCAGCTCGTCAAGTTGTTTTTGAATATTTTTTCCGAGCGATGTCCTTAAAATTTTTGCCCGCAAGCCGGGATTCATTGAGTGAATCGAAATAAAAAGCGGCGACAGATGAAATTTCTTTATGCGATTGAAATCTTTCGCCGTTAAATTCGTCAGCGTTATGAAATTCCCGAACAAAAACGACAAACGATAATCATCGTCCTTAATGTTGAGAGTTTTGCGCATATTCGGCGCGATCATGTCCACAAAACAGAACACGCAATGATTTTTGCAACGTTTTATCCCGTCAAAGACCGCAGATTCAAATTCCGCGCCCAATTCTTCATCAAAATCCTTTTCAAAGGCAATAATTTCTTTTTCGCCGTCGGAATGCTCGATAAAAAGTTCAATTTCCTCTTCAGCGAGTAAAAAACTCAAATCGATTATGTCGCGGGGAGTTTTTCCGTTGATTTTTAGAATTTTATCGCCGATTTTCAGTTCCAACTCTTCAGCAAGACTGCCCGCCGCGATTTTTGTTATCAATCCTTCCAAAATTTTCCTCTCCATAAAAATTTTTTCCGATTATAGCAAAGGAACAATAAAGTTGCAAAGGTTTTGGAAAAGTAGTATACTGCGCGAATCAAAGGAGGCAATTATCATGCAGAAATTTGAGAAATGGCAGGGTTGCGGGAATGATTTCATAATAATCGACCGCGTCGGCAATTCGATTGAAAGTCCCGAAGAAATTCGCCGTTTGTGCGACAGACATTTTGGAATCGGCGCGGACGGCATCATTTACGTTCAAAATTCGACGAAAGCCGCGACTCGCATGAGAATTTTCAACGCGGACGGCTCGGAACCCGAAATGTGCGGCAACGGCATTCGTTGTTTCGCGAAATATCTGCTCAGCGGCGATAAATTTTTCTCCGACGACGATTTGACGGTTGAAACCGGCGCGGGCGTGCTTACTGTCAGCATGAAATACGGTTTGATAACCGTTGACATGGGCGAACCGATTTTTAACGCCGATTTAATCCCGGTTGACGGCTTCGGCAGTCAAAAATTGGTCGGAGAGCCGATTGAAGTTGACGGCGTGACTTATAAAATGACTTGCGTCAGCATGGGCAACCCGCATTGCGTCGTTTTCGTTGACGATATTAAAAAAATCGATTTGGAACACGTCGGACCGAAATTTGAGACGCATAAAATTTTCCCGCGCAAGACAAACACCGAATTTGCCCAAAAAATCGGCGAAAACAAGTTGAGAATGCGCGTTTGGGAGCGCGGAAGCGGAATTACTCTCGCTTGCGGCACGGGAACTTGTGCAACGGCGGTTGCGGCGAATTTAAACGGCTTGACGGGCAAAAAATGTACCGTTATTCTCGACGGCGGCGAACTTCAAATCGATTGGCGCGAAAATAATCATATTTTCATGACGGGACCCGCCGAAAGAGTTTTTTCCGGAGAATTTTAATGCGAAAAGGTCTTTTGGTAGTAATTTCGGGCGCGAGCGGGTCGCTTTAAAAGCGACGGAACAGATGTCGCGCTCCTGCGTTAAAAAAAGTTCAGAGTAACTCACCGCGCATTGGCAGTTTAGAAACTTTTATAGGAGAAATTAAGTGCAAAAAGGTCTTTTGATTGTGATTTCGGGCGCGAGCGGCACGGGCAAGGGCACTGTTTGTAAAAAAATCTTGGACGATTTGCCCGAAGTCGCTTATTCTATCTCTGCAACGACCAGAAAACCGCGTTTGGGCGAAGTCGACGGCAGAGAATATTATTTTTGGAGCGTCGAACAGTTTAAAACTTGGATTTCGGAAGAAAAATTCCTCGAATACGCCGAAGTCTACGGGAATTTTTACGGAACGCCGCTGAATAAGATTGAAGAGCGGCTGAATCGCGGCGAGGATATTCTTTTGGAAATTGATGTTCAAGGCGCGTTGAATGTCAAGAAAAAATGTCCCGAAGGAATTTATATTTTCCTTCTTCCGCCGAGTTTGGACGAATTAAAACGCCGAATCGAAGGGCGCGGCACCGAAAATCCCGAATCTTTGACGCGCAGATTAAAAAATGCCGTCGCGGAGATAAAAATCGGGCGCGAATATGATTATGTCGTTGTAAATGATACGATTGACAACGCCGCCGCGCAAATTAAGGCGATTTTGACGGCTGAACGCTTAAAAGTCGCTCGAAACACAGATAAATTTGATTTTGAGGGAGGATTTTAAATGAAATTAAAGGAAGATGTCCTCAGCATGGTAAATCCTTCAACGGATTCTATGTTAAAACAAACTCACAGCCGCTATGCTCTGGTTGTTTTGGCGAGTAAACGCGCCCGCGAACTTTTGAACGGGGCTCCTTGCCGCGTCGAAAACCGCGCAAATAAATTCGTAACCAATGCGATGGAAGAAATTAACGAAGGGAAAGTTACTTACACGATAAAGGATTGAACAATGCAGAAAAATATTTTAATCGGCGGCAACGTGACGTTGCATCCAATAAGGGCGTTGAATTTCGATTTTAGACAATAAAAAGGATTGAACAATGCAAAAAAATATTTTAATCGGCGTGACGGGCGGAATTGCGGCTTATAAAGTCGTCGAAGTCGCGAGCCGCCTTAAAAAATCGGGCGCGAATGTCAAAATTATCATGACTAAGCACGCAACCGAGTTTGTTTCGCCGAGAACTTTTCAAGAAATTACAAATAATGCCGTGTCCGTCGAAATGTTCGGCGACGCGGCTAATTTTATTCATGTTGAACACATTTCGCTGGCTGATTGGGCGGATTTTATGTTAATCGCGCCCGCAACCGCGAATTTTTTGGCAAAAACGGCGCACGGAATAGCTGACGACCTCCTAACCACAACAATTTTGGCTTTCGATAAAAAAATTTTAGTTTGTCCGTCCATGAATACCAAAATGTTTGAAAATCCCGCGACTCAAGCGAATTTATCGACGTTAAAAGCTCGCGGAATAAAAATTTTGGAGCCGGCGAGTGGAAATTTGGCTTGCGGCACGAGCGGCAAAGGACGTTTGCCCGAACCAACAGAAATCTGCGCGGAGATCGAGAAAATTTTATCGGAAGAAAAGATTTTGTCAGGGAAAAAAATTTTGGTGACGGCAGGCGGCACCGTCGAGGCGATTGATCCCGTCCGATATATCGGAAATCGTTCTTCGGGGCGCATGGGATTTGAAATTGCAAAGGTCGCAGTGAATTTCGGCGCGGAAGTCGTCCTAATTTCGGGCAAAAGCGAGCTTGAGCCGCCAAAAAATCTGGAATTTATCAAAGTAGAGGCGGCAACTGAAATGCGCGAGGCAATTTTAAAGCATTTTGATTCGGTTGACTCCGTGATAATGTCGGCGGCAGTTGCCGATTATCGAATTAAAACTCCTTCAGCGCAGAAAATTAAAAAATCCGACGAGAATTTGACGTTGGAGCTCGTAAAAAATCCCGACATCTTAAAAGAACTCGGCGGCTTGAAAAAAAATCAGATTTTAATCGGTTTCGCCGCTGAAACTCAAAATATTTTGGAGTACGCCAATAAAAAACTCGTCGAAAAGAATTTGAACTTCATTGTTGCCAATGATGTTACGGCTGAAGGCGCGGGCTTCGGCGTTTCAACCAATATCGCGTCGATTATTTGGCGTAACGGACGAGTTGAGAGCTTTGAAAAGATGTCTAAAGCCGCTTTAGCTGAAAAAATCATCGAGCGCGTCGCAAATCTGCTAAACAGATAAAAAAATTTCTGTATATCAAACGAAAAATCCCTCCGACTCAGACGCCGAAGGGATTTTTTTTCTTACCATTTCTCAAAATGAATGCAATCTTCAAGTTTAGGATAAATTTGCGTCGGATATTCGGCATTTTCAGCCGCGTAGCCGATTCCTATCATGCACGGAAGAATATAATCGTTCGGACAGCCCACCGCTTGCAAAATTTGTTCCGGTTGCTTGTCGGTCGGGATTCGCATTGTGTTTGCCAAGCCTTCATCGGCTGTCGCGAGAAAAATATTCTCTATCACGCACCAGATTTCCGCAAAATCCATAAATCGTCTGCCGAATGCCTCTTCATTCGCAATTCCCCTGTGTCTTTTGAAAATCGGCAGGATTATTACCTTCGATTGTTCAAACATTGTGCGTTGTTTCGGAAATGCTATCTTAACCATCTCTTGAAACGGGCTTTTCGGCTCTTTTATCGAACAAGGCAACTCTTTTATCAGCGAAATGACATTGGATTTGGAATTTTCTTCTGTCAAAACGATAAAATTCCATCTGCGCATGTGATCAAACGTCGGAGCCTTGATTCCCGCTTCGATTATCCGCTTAATCTTGTCAAGTTCGACCGGTTTGTCGGAAAATTGCCGTGTCGTGCGCCGTTTTTCGATTACTTTCCTGAATTCCATACAATCAACCTCCACAAAATCTTTTTCGTTAAGGATTATACTAATTTCTCTGTTGAAGTCAATCGAAACGCCGCCGATTTGTTAAATGATGATAAGAAATTCTTTATCGCGCCGCTCAATCAGTAAAATTTCAGAAATATATGTTAGGCTTGCCTCAAATCTTATGGGAGGTGAAGCTTATGCTTGACAAAGCGATAAAATTTTTCATCACGTTGACGTGCGCGATAATCGGCGGCGCAGCTTTACACCAAGCCAGCCCTTTTTTAATCTCGTACATCAATCTGGAATTTTTTCAAGTCAACACGGGCATTTTTCGATTGACAATGGCAAATCTCGTCTGCATTTTGGCGGGCGCGACGCTCGGCGGGCTCGGAGGATGGTTTGTGTCGCCGTATTTAATCGGCAAGCTCGGAAAATTTACTTCGTTCGTCGAAAAACAACTAAGCAAAATGCCAATCAATGACGTTATCGCCGGAGCGAGCGGCTTGGCTATCGGACTTATAATTGCAAATTTATTGGGCAGTGCTTTTGCCCGCATTCCAATCGTCGGAAATTATATCCCAATCATTTTCAGCTTGGTGCTCGGTTATTTGGGCGTCAGAATCACGATCAAAAAGCGAAAAGAAATTTCTAACAGTTTCGGTTTCATAAAAGAAGTTTTGCGCAACCGCGAGGCTGATAAAGCCGCAAAAGAAGTTAAGGAGCCCGAAAAAGTCGAAAAAATCGCTGAAGAACCCGCTCCGAAAGAAAATCCGCCCGAAGAAAAGGCAAAAGTTAATCTCGTCAAGCTCCAAGAGCACAAAGATAAAAATTATAAGTTGCTCGATACGAACGTTATCATTGACGGGCGCATTGCCGACATTTGCAAGACAGGTTTTTTGGAAGGCACGCTCTTAATCCCCGTGTTCGTTTTGGAAGAATTACAATATATCGCTGATTCGCCAGATACATTGCGCAGAGTTCGCGGGCGGCGCGGGCTTGATGTTCTCCAAAAAATCCGCGAAGACGATTCTAATATGGAAGTCGAAGTTATGAACGTCGATTTTGAAGATATTCAAGGCGTCGATTCTAAATTGGTGCGGCTCGCGCAAAAACTCGGCGGCAAAATCATTACTAACGATTTCAACCTTAACAAAGTCGCTCAACTGCGCGGCGTTCAAGTTCTGAATATCAACGAACTTTCCAACGCCGTTAAACCCGTCGTGATTCCCGGCGAAACTATGCGCGTTCAAGTCGTCAAGGACGGCAAGGAGCCCGGTCAAGGCGTCGGCTATCTTGATGACGGCACAATGATCGTTATCGAAAACGGACACAGATATTTAAGCAGGACAATTTCCGTTGAAGTAACTTCCGCATTGCAAACTTCGGCGGGCAGAATGATTTTCGCCAAACCGCGCTAGTTCAATTAGGAATTATGAATTAGGAATTAGGAATGAGGAATTATAACTGCGGTTTAATTTCTCGTTCCTGATTTTTTTTGGAGGAACGAGAATGAAAACGATTGCAGAAATTTTAAAAGCGGCGACAACACGGCTCGAAGAAGGCGGAGTCGATTCGCCGAGACTCGACGCGGAAATTTTATTGGCACACGTTTTGGGTTGGCGGCGATTGAGTTTGTATGTCGACGCCGAAAAAATTTTGCCGCTCGAAAATATTTTGCGCTTCAACGAGCTTATAACTCAACGACTAAAAAAAATTCCTGTCGCTTATCTCACAGGAAAAAAAGATTTTATGGGCTTATCGTTCGCCGTGAATCAAAATGTCCTTATCCCGCGCCCCGAAACCGAAATTTTAACCGAATTTGTCGGAGAATATCTGCGCGGACTCGGCAGAGAGGTAATTTTTGCCGATTTGGGCACAGGTAGCGGAGCAATCGCCGTTTCAATCCTTAAATTCGTAAAGAATGCGCGAGCGGCGGCTGTCGATATATCAAATGAGGCGTTGGAAGTCGCAAAATTCAATGCAACCAGGTTTTACGTCGAAGACAGGATAAAATTTTACTGCGGAGACTTATTCAAGCCGCTCGAAGGACAAATTTTTAATGCGATAGTCTCAAATCCGCCTTACATACCGACTTCAGAGCTAAAAACTTTGCAAAAGGAAGTAAAATCGGAGCCGCAACGCGCTTTGGACGGAGGCGCGGACGGTTTAAGCTTTTATCGGCGAATAATTTCAGACGCGCCGCGATTTTTGGTTGACGGCGGACTTTTGGCAGTCGAAATTGGAATAAATCAAGCGTCGTCAGTCAAAAAACTTTTCGAGGCGGCAAATTTCTCCGACATTACTATTTTAAAAGACTTGTCGGGCATTGATCGTGTAGTGGCAGGCGAATTTCATTGACTGCGAAAAATTTTTTTGCTAAACTCTGTAACGAAATGGAATTTTAGACGTATAAAGGATTGAAAACAGAAAGGAGCTTGATAATATGGCTGAAAAAGACAAATTTGCGGGCGAAATCATGAGCGACGAGGAACTCGACGGCGTTGCGGGCGGCACATTAGGTGAAACAGTTGAACTTTTTAATGTTATCAACCAAAAAACTAATGCAAATTATTTGGACTTGCCAGATTATTTGAAAACAAATTACGGAATCGATGTAATAATAAATGTAAATCAATGCCAATGGAATGGAGGCGGCGCGAACGAATACCGTCTCAACGGGGAGCAGATTACCCATGAGCAAGTTCTCGACATAATCAAATCAAAATAATCAAAGAAAACCATAAAAAAAGCCCTTCGGCGGCGTGTCGGAGGGTTTTTCGTTGACTAAGAAAAATTTTTTGCTAAAATTATTATGAGGTGATTGAAATGCAAAATTTTAACGTTAAGATTGAAGAAAATCTTTTTAATTCTGCGGCGGCGGAGGGCAAAGCAAATTTTCGCTCGACAGAGAATCAAATAAATTTCTGGGCGAAAGTTGGGAAAAATGCGCTTGAAAATCCTGATTTGCCAGTTGATTTCATTGCAAAGATTATTATCGCTAAAAATCAGCCGTCAGAGAAATTTGAGTTCGAGGAATGAGCTATGGAAGTATTTCAAAAGACTGAGTTCAAAAAATCTTACAAAAAACTTCATCAGAATCAAAAAGCAGTCGTTAATTCAGAGATAAGAAAAATTATCGAGAATCCGAGCATCGGCGTTGAAAAAGTCGGCGACTTGAAAGGAATTTTTGTTCACAAATTCAATGTTTTTAATCAGCAATACCTTTTGGCGTACAGTTTCGACGAAAAAACTATGACTTTGATAATGCTTGGCGTTCACGAAAATTTTTATCGAAGTGTAAAAAATATTTTGAAATAAAAAGCCCTTCGGCGGTGTGTCGGAGGGTTTTTTTGTGTTATAATCACGTTTTGAAAGGAGAAATGGATTTGGAGACAGAAATTTTGTTGCCGACAGAAAAAAATCTGATTCGTGCGGCGGAAATGATAAAAAAAGGCGAAGTTGTCGCCTTTCCGACAGAGACAGTGTACGGCTTGGGCGCGGACGGCTTAAATGCGGCGGCTTGCAGGAAAATTTTCATGGCTAAGGGCAGACCGAGCGATAAACCGTTGAGTTTGCACGTCGCGAGCCTTGAAATGGCGGAGAAAATCGCCCGAATCTCAGCGCAGGCAGAAAAATTATTCGCAAAATTCCTGCCGGGTGCCTTGACGATAATATTATCAAAGAATAAAATTGTGCCCGACTTCGTGACGTGCGGAAAATCGAGCGTCGGGATAAGATTTCCGGCAAATGACGTTGCCCTTTCGCTGATAAGGCTTGCGGGCGTGCCGATAGCGGCTCCGAGCGCGAATTTATCGGGAAAAACTCCGCCGAAGACCGCGCAGGAAGTTTTTGACAATTTATCGGGGAAAATACCGCTGATATTGGACGGCGGGCAATGCAAATTCGGCATTTCATCAACGATAATCGATTTGACGGGCGAAAAACCGAAAATATTACGTCACGGAGCAATTTCGGCAGAAAAAATATGGGAGGTAATATGAAAATCGAGCTAAACAAGCAAAATATGATGCGATTTCGTGATTGCGTTAACACGAACGACTTGAAACTTGCGGAAGAGCTGATTGATTCGCAAGCCGAGTTTGCGAGTTTAATTTCTCCCGAAAAACTTTACGGCGGCGCGGGCTATTTGAGCGTGGTTGACTTCATGCGCAAAAGTTTTTCGGATATTCATTGGGAAATAGTGGATATGGCGGCTGAAGGCGATAAAATTGCGGTAAATTGGCTTTGCAGCGGCACGCACGACGGCAAATTTATGAATTTCGAGCCGACGGGCAAGAAATTTTCTTTCAGCTGTATGAATTTCTATTATTTCAACGACGAGGGCAAAATAATTAAAGATGTGGCGGCGCAAGGGCTCTTCGGCTTAATTTCGTCGCTTGAGTTTGATCAAAAATTAAAGGAGATTTTAGAATGAATTTGATGGAAGGCTTGAGAAAGGACGCGGAACTTTTCGCGGCGGTGGAAAACGAATTGAATCGTCAGCGCAACAAATTGGAGCTGATCGCGTCGGAAAATATCGTGAGCAAGGCGGTAATGGAGGCGCAAGGCTCGGTTTTGACGAACAAATACGCGGAAGGTTATCCGGGCAAGCGTTATTACGGTGGTTGCGAGTTCGTGGATGTGGCAGAACAACTCGCCATTGACCGCGCAAAGCAACTTTTCAACTGCGCCTATGCAAATGTTCAGCCACATTCGGGCGCGCAGGCGAATATGGCGGTATATTTTGCATTGGCGACGCCGGGCGATGTGATAATGGGCATGAATTTGACGGACGGCGGGCATTTGACGCACGGAAGCCCCGTAAACATGAGCGGAAAGTACTTTAAAATCGTTCCATACGGCGTAAATCGCGAAACAGAGACGATTGACTATGATGAACTTGAAAAAATCGCGGAAAATTGCCGTCCGAAGATAATTGTAGCGGGCGCGTCGGCATATTCGCGGATAATTGACTTTGAACGGCTCGCAAGCACTGCAAAAAAGGTAAATGCGTATTTAATGGTGGACATGGCGCACATTGCGGGCTTAGTCGCGGCGGGTTTGCATCCGAGTCCGATAGAATTTGCGGACGTAGTGACTTCGACGACGCATAAAACGCTTAGAGGACCTCGCGGCGGCTTGATTTTGTGCAAAGACGCGGAGTTCGGCAAGCAATTTAACAAAGCGATCTTTCCCGGCATTCAAGGCGGACCGTTAATGCATGTGATAGCGGCAAAAGCGGTTGCATTTTTCGAGGCATTACAGCCCGAATTCAAGGAATATGCCGCGCAGATTATCAAAAACGCGAAGATTTTAGCCGAAACTCTGCAAAAAGACGGCTTCAGGATAGTTTCGGGCGGCACGGACAATCATTTAATGCTTGTCGACCTTACGAGCAAGAATATTACGGGCAAAGAGGCGCAAAACGTTCTTGACGAAGTAAATATTACGGCGAATAAGAATACAATTCCGTTTGAGCCGCGCAGTCCTTTTGTAACGAGCGGTTTAAGATTGGGAAGCCCTGCTTTGACGACACGCGGCTTTAAAGAAGACGATATGCGCGAAGTTGCGGACATAATCGCGTTGGTTTTGGACAATCCGAGCGATGAAGACAAAAAAAATCTGGCGCGTGAACGAGTCGCCGCACTTTGCAAGAAATATCCGCTGTATTAATCGGAGGTAAAAGTTTTTGGTTTCACCGGAACTCCTTGAACAGGCTGAAAGTTATCTTGAATGGCGTTGTTTGGATAAAAAGTGGTTTGAACGCAGAGAAAAGCTCGGCAAGCCGATAAATCTCCGAAATCTTAAAATGTACAAGGAAAGTGTTGAGTGTTTTAAAGAAAATGGCACTTACACTGCCGAAAGGGAACAATCTTTGTTCGAGGAAATCAAAAAACACGTTCGAGATGTGCAAAACGGCTATGCTGAAGGGAAAATGGGGCATTCTTTGCCGATAACCGACGAAGAACGCGCCAAAACTCTTGAAACGCACCGAAATTATTTTGCGAATTATCTTTTCGATCTGATGGAGGAAAAAAATTTCTCTGAAGCCGAAATTGCCGCCAAAGCCCGCGTTGACATTGCGATTTTTGACAAATTGCGCCACGAACGAAGATATACTCCCGAAGAAAGGACGATTTGGGCACTTGCCTTAGCTCTTGAATTGAGTTTTGGCGAGACGAACTCGCTTTTGAAGCGTGCGCCGTACATGTCGGCGGGAAATTACTGTCTTTCTGCAAATATAACGGAAGAAGTTCTGATAACGTTCTTTCTCGACAAGGAAATTTACGATTTGTCTTTGGCTGATGAAATTTTGACGCATTACGGCTG
Organism: uncultured Selenomonadales bacterium; assembly: GCA_937877655.1. Taxonomy (GTDB): domain Bacteria; phylum Bacillota; class Negativicutes; order Selenomonadales; family Selenomonadaceae; genus Quinella. The sequence goes on along the minus strand of CALFJC010000100.1, from coordinate 8,858 downwards.
TAAAACTCTGGAAATTAAGGAAGATTTCTCCAAAAGCACGGACGAAAAACCTTTTCGCGATGAAAATTTAATCGAGCGGCTTGATCTTTATATCGATAAAAATTTCAACGATCCCGCTTACGCCAAAAAAGACAATGCCAAGTATTCGATAAGCTACGGCAAGTCCGCCGAGCCGACAGGTTATTTGAAAACCTTTGAAATCATTGTTCGGAAGGTAAAAAACGCGGTCGGGCTTGCCGGCAGTTATTTTTCTGATAATCTTTTCAAACTCATCAAGCAAAAAAATCTAACGGAGGTTGAAGTTTACAAGGCGGCGCACTTGGACAGGCGGATTTTCTCTAAAATTCGCAACGGAGTAAACTATATGCCGAGCAAAAAGACGGTTTTGGCGATAGCGGTTGCGATGAAGTTGGATTTGACGGAGACGAATACCTTACTTTCCTGCGCGGGGTATTTTTTGAGCAACGGGCGCAAAGAAGATGTGATTGTGCGGTATTTTATCGAGAATGAGATTTACGATTTGTATTTGATAAACGAAGTGTTGGAACATTACGGTTGTCCGATACTCGGCGATTGAGAGGAAAGGAGAGCCGATTTTGGATTTAGAATATTTAATATTTCTGCAGGGAATTCGTAACGATTGGGGCGGCGAAGGAATATTTACGCTGATCTCTTCCTTGCCGAAAAGTGCATTGACGGCGGCGATCCCTGCCGTTCTTTTTTGGTGTTTTCACAAGCAGGCGGGGATTTTCATTTTATTCAACGCGGAAGTCGGGCGAGTGATAAACGAGCTGATAAAAGGAACTTTTTGCGTCTATCGCCCGTGGATAAAAGATGCGGCGTTAATTCCTTCGGCGGAGGCGTTGGAAAAAGCATCAAACTTTTCGTTTCCGAGCGGACATGCGCAATTTGCTACGGCGATTTACGGCGGCTTTGCATTTTTCTACAGAAAAGTTTTGCCGTTAATTTTTTTAATAATCTGCGCGGGAATCGTGTTGTCGGTAGCGTTTTCGCGGAATTTTTTGGGCGTTCACACACCGCAAGACGTTTTGGTATCGATAATTTATTCAATCGGGCTGTTTTTCGCGGCGGAAAAGCTTTTTAATTGGATAGGCAAGGATGAAGAGCGGAAATTACTGGTTTTTGCAGTCGGAACGGCGATAACGCTGATAATTTTCGCATTTTTGTACTTCAAACCGTATCCGGAAGACATTTTGAACGGAAAAGTGATAGTTGATCCTCTGAAAGCGCGGGCAGATGCCTTTGACGCGCTCGGATTTGGATTATCATTCTTTTTGGGGTGGTTTTTGGAGCAGAAATTTATAAATTTCAAGATAAGAGTATCGAACAAGGACAGATTGTGGCGAGTGATCATAGGATTTGCGATTTTGGGCGTGATAGCGGTAATAATTTATCCTTTGCTGAAAATTTTTTTGAGTCTTGAGGCTTACAAATTTTTCAAAGCGTTTTTGCCGTTTTTTTCAATCCTGTTTATAATCCCGCTGATATTTACGAAAGTTGAAAAGCGATTTAAGCGATAAAAGCGAGGCGTAATGAAAAAAATTTACAGCGGGTGGCGAAGACACGGGCGCACAGTACGTGCGCCCGCCCGCGTCCGCCGCAGGAAGCGGCGTAACGGGGCAAAACGCCTTTTATTTTTGCAACTTTTTCTTTGGACAAGCAAAGAAAAAGTAGGGGCTGTTGGTAAATTAAAAATGAATGGCAGCAGAGGCAAGTAAGACAAAATTGAAAAAGCAGATGGACAGTTTGTCGAAACGAGCAACGATGTGGCGAAAATTCTTGATACGTTGAAAGAACCGCTCAACGAGGTTGCGTTGCTTATACAATTATAAGCTTTATCGGCGAGAACTTTTTTACCCGCAAGTAAATCAAGAGCAAGGTCTGAGTCGTGAATATGTCCGCCGGTCAAGACTACCTTTAAAACTTGCATTCTCTCGTTGAGGAGCACTTTGGTATTTTGCCGCCGCGTCCCTCTTTCTTGGACTTCTCGAACAGAAATTTTATCTTATTCCACTGCGTATCCGTTAGATCTTTTTGGTAAAATGAATTTGACATAAGCATTTCCTCTTCTTTCAAATTCATTTTATTCCTATGTTTTTATTTTACTTGACTTTACCAACAACCTCTAGAGAGTGTTCATACTATGGAAAATAGAACATAAAGCTGATAAAATGAAGTCATGAAAATCATACATTGCCAAAGGAGTATGGTAATTGGCATACGATATACATGCGCATGCGGAGCTTTAAAAAAAGCGGAGAGCAACGGGACGCGGCGGGCTTACCACCAAGATTCATACGCTTGCTGTCTCTGACAAAGTGATTTTGAATTTTTCATTGTCGAGCGGAGCGGCTAATGATTCACCCGAAGGAATGAAATTACTTTTTTTCACGCCTGCCACCGAACGAAAACAATTTCTCCTTATGGATTTCGCGTTTGAAACGTTTCAGACGCATACTCGTTACGACAAGTTGGATATTCTTTTTGCCGGTTTTATCCTTTTTGTACTTATTCTTGATTCTTTAGTGTGAACATTACCTAGTAAATAGGAATTTTAATTCTTAATTCCTAATTAACAAAAAAAAACTCCTCCGAGCTTTTGACTTGAAGGAGTTTTTTTGTTTGAAATTTTATCTGTCGTCAACGACCCCATGACTATAAAGTCAGGGGCTTGCAGTTAGCTTGCGCCACCGCGTACGGCTGATTGACTACAGCCCTGCAAATATTTCTACTTGTAGCATTGAGGTTTCCCAATATCGGGTGCCTTTAGCAAAAGCTACAACCGTTTGCCCGATATTTGCAGTTTAAACTGCCGGAAAGATTTGTGCAAATTTTTTTTTGCGCCTTTTATCCCCACAGCTAAAGCAGGGGCTTCTAGGCGCGTTTTATCTGTCGTGTGAGAAATACATTTTGCGCGGAACAATCATACCGAGTTCTTCTTCCGCAATTTGTTTGATTCGTTGCGGCGATTTCAGTTGCGCAATTTCGACGCGGAGCCGTTCGTTCTCCAATTCGATTTGTTGTGCTTCTTCCTGCGTGGCGACGAGTGCATAGCCGCGACTTGCACATATCCCGCTGCGAATGACAACTGCCATAGCAAAAATTGTAAAGACGACGAGAAACAATCTGCAACGCGACCGCAACAGGTGATTGAGTCGCGGACGCCCGTTAATCAGAGTTAATTTGGCTTCCTTTTTCTCCTGCGCGGCATCATAATTTTTTTTATGTTTTATCTTCATGATAATCCTCCTTTGAATTGAAAATTTTTTCTGCGACGCGCAACTTGGCGGATTTGGCTCGGCGGTTTCGGGCAATTTCGTTTGGAGCTGGAACTTTTGCCTTGCCGAGAATTTTTATCTCCGCCTTGTGATTGCAAATGCATACGGGAAAATTTTTCGGACAAATGCAACCCTGCGCCAGCGTCTTGAAAGTTTCTTTGATGATTCTGTCTTCGAGCGAATGAAAAGTTATAACGGCGATTCGCCCGCCGATTTTAAGTCGGTTGACGGCTTTTTTTATTGCGTCCGCCAAAATCTCAAGCTCGCCGTTGACTTCGATTCTGATTGCTTGAAAAATTCTTTTGGCGGGATGTCCGCCGTTTTTAATTCGCGGCGCGGAGTTTTCGATAATCTTGACGAGTTCGCCCGTCGTATTGATTGGCGAAATTTTTCTTTCGCGACAAACGGCAGCGGCGATTCTCTTGGAAAATTTTTCTTCGCCGAAGTCGCGGAAAATTTTTATCAAGCGTTCTTCGTCATAAAAATTAATCACGTCGCGGGCGGTCAGCCTTCGTCGTCTGTCCATTCGCATATCGAGCGGAGAATTTTTCATGTAAGAAAAGCCGCGTTCGGGAGTATCGATTTGGTAGGAAGAAACTCCGAGATCGAAAATTACTCCGTCGATTTTTTCAACGGCGAGGCTGTCCAGAATTTTATCGAGTTCAAAAAAGTTGTCGCGAAAAATTTTCACGTTGCAAGCCAAGCCCGATAAATTTTCTGTGGCGGCTTTAACGGCGTCTTCGTCTTGGTCGATTCCGATAAGCCGAGCCTGCGCGGAAAGTTTTTTTCCAATCGCGAGCGAGTGCCCGCCGCCGCCTAAAGTGCAGTCAAGATAAATGCCGTCGGGGTTAAGAGCGAGTGCGGTTAAAATTTCTTCAACCATTATGCTCTTGTGATTAAATTCCAACGTCACACGCTCCTTAAATCGGTTTTGGCTTTTACTTCGCCCTGTAATGGAAATTTCCTTTAGCCCCGAAAAAAATATTTCAGCAAACTTTCATTGACGCTGAAATTTAAGGTGATATAATTTTTTGCAATTCAAAGGAGGAATTTTTCATGAAGATAACAAAAGACATGAACATAATCGAAGTGGTTCAGCGTTATCCCGATACGATGATGGTTTTCATGTACGCGGGCATGGGTTGTTTCGGCTGTCATGCGGCGCAGTTTGAAAATATTGAGGAAGGCGCGTTGGTACACGGCATTGACCCCGATAAATTGGTTGAAGCTTTGAATGAAATTGCCGATGCGTCGGACGAGGCGGAGGCTGAACTTGCGAGTGTAGCGCGGTAACGTTCCCCTTTTTCCTAAAGTGGACTACGCAAAACCATCTCGGCGACTCGTCAACTTTCAATCTCTATTTTAAATTTGTAAATTAAACTTACTTTTCTTTTGCTGCGCCCAAAAGAAAAGTAAGCAAAAGAAAAGGGCGTTTGCCCCGCTACGCCGCTTCCTGCGGCGGACGCGGGCGGGCGCACGTCCTGTGCGCCCGTTCTTCACCACCCGCTACAAATTTTTTCATTGCAAATTACGCATCGCTTTACTTTCAATCTTTCAATCTCCCCATCTTTCCATCTATAACTGCGCGCCCGTTCTTCACCACCCGCTACAAATTTTTTCATTGCAAATTACGCATTGTTTTACTTTCAATCTTTCAATCTCCCCATCTTTCCATCTATAACTGCGCGCCCGTTCTTCACCACCCGCTACAATTTTTGTTCACTCTCGATAAGAAATTTTGTCGAAATTGAGTTTGTCAAGTTCACGGGCTCGCGGCGGCTTGACGGGATAGCCCAATGATAATATCGCTTGACAGGCAAAATTTTCCGCGAAGTTCAGAATCCCGCGCAGATATTCTTCGCTCGCAGAATCGTCTTCAGCCTCGCGGTTGCGAATTTGAATCCAACAGTTGCCGATGCCCAATGAAGTCGCTACCAATTCCATGTTCATCATTGCAACGCAGGAATCCTCAACGAAAGTATCCGATTTATTTTTGTCGGCGATAACGACGACTGCCGCCGCCGCGCCCTCCAGCATTTTGGCAACGCCCTTGCGGCAATGCGACATCTTTTCAAGGAGCTCGCGATTTTTTACAACGATAAATTCACAGGGATATTTCGAGTGACCGCTCGGCGCAAGCAACGCCCCGCTTAAAATTTTCTTCAGCTCTTCGTCCGAAATTTTTTCCTCAGTGTAGCGGCGGACGCTTCTTCGAGAACGCATTATTTCCAATATATCCATTTAATCAAGTCCTTTCCAAAAAAGTCGGAGACTGTTTCGAGTCCCCGACTTTTTTCGTTTAAAAAATTTTTTTACAGTGTTGTTGTCGGTTTTGCCTTGAGAACATTTTTGGGAATGTCTAATTTTTTCTTGGCGGCGGGATCTGCGGGATAAGTCGTGTAGGCGCGAATCTCGCTGTAGTAAGCGATTGTCTCAAGCAAATTGCTCACTTCGTCCGACCAAGTTTGATTCGGATCGTCCAATGCGGCGCGTGCCAACCCTTGAATCAAGCCCGAAAGATGGTATTGCATTGCAACCGTGTGCCAATCGCGCTTGTCAATCGTCCACATGTACCAAATATCGGCGTTGCGAAAAGCCGTATCGAAATAATTCACCGCAACATTTTGCATGTTGTTTTCTTCGGCAGGATTTTCTTCTGCCTTTGATTTGAATGAATCTGCAATGCGTTCGCCGTCAAGTTTCACGAGCATAATGCGGCGATATTCATTTTCCTGCAAAATCGTAACTTCCTTCGTGTCGGCGATTATCTCTTCAATCTCGGCGGCGGTCGGTGTGGCGACAAAATCCATAATGCCGGCGGCAAGACTCGGCGCGGTAAATTTCTCCCACTTCTTATCAGCCTTAAAATAAATGTCCATGCCATTGCCGTTTTGAATCATGTAGTAAGGAATAATTTTTTCGGTAACGGAGCCGTCGTCGGCACAAATCCAAATTGAAAATTCGCCCGTCGATTTAAAAGTATCGCCGTCCGCCATGCCCAAAATTTCAAGCTCCGCCTGAACCAAAGGCGACGCAAATAAAATATCCTGCCTGAAAATCCTGTCCTGCGCGTCAGAGTCGGAAACCAATGCCTCGCGAAATGCTCTTATGCCCTCCGATTCTTCCGCAAATGTTTTCGTCGGGAAAATCATCGCGCAAAGCAAAAATACTGCCGCGCAGATTCCGAAAATTTTTTTCATCAATACCCCTCCTTAATTTTTGTCAACGAATTTTTTTGCCGACATCCTCAAAAAACGAATTGCTGATTCTGCCGAACATTCCTTTTTGCGCTTGATAATCTTGACGGTCGCGGACATCTCTGCGCGCAAAAATCAAATCGCCGTTTCTTGCCTCGAAAACTTGCAAAGTCATTTCAATCTCGGAAATGTCCACTCTGCGCGGCGGATAAGTCACGGGAACTTGAATGTAATAAGTTTCCTCGCGACGCCGCCCCGAACGGTCGTAGTAAGTCCGAGTTTCCTTTCTTTGCTCCCAGACGGTATGTTCCGGCTCGATATAATAGGTGTTGGCGAAGTTGTCAATGTTGGCGACAATCCACGCATCCGCAATTCTGTAGGCGTTTTGCATGACGATTTGCCGAGCCTGCAAGGGATTTGAATAAGCCATGTTCTCAAGATTCATGCCGAGCTGGTAACCGAGCGTTCGATAAGCCTGCGTCTCCGTTATAACATTGCATTTGAGTTTGCGGGAATTGTCGATAAAAGTATCTTGCATGTTGCGAAGGGCGATTGAGCCGCCGTAATTCAAACCGGGATTTGCCGTCACGTCGAAGACGATAATTGTCTGCAGGTTTTTGAAATAAAAATTCCTGTCGAACCAATCGGTTTTCTCGGCTGAAACAACTTGCGGCAAAATTAAAATCGTCAGCAAAAGAATCACGCCGAAAAATTTTTTGACAAACATTAAATCACCTCCGAAAAATTATTTTATGAAACCTACGCTCTGCGCAAGCAAAATATTTTTTTCGTCAGAGAGTTTGGCAACTTTTTTGAACTCCTCGCGATTTATGGAGCCGCGCACGCAAGTTCCGAGCCCTTCACTTTCGGCGGCAAGCGCGACGCTTTGAACCATTGTTCCGACCATTACGTTTGCATAGAAAATTTGTTTATCCCGCGCAGGAATTTTTTCCATTTCTTCCCAAACGGCGGGCGTCTCGACGTAAACCAGATTGACGGCGGCTTTTTCAACGAAACTTTGTCCTGTTGTCGTGACGGAACGAAAATCGCCTTCGGCAATGAGTTTAAGCTTGTGGCGGGCGGGTTCGTAAAGATAAATTCCCTCCTTCGTGACGGCGTAAACTTCGACGCAGTAAACGCCTTTTCCGGCAGGATTGACGCGCTTGCCGTCTTCGCGATTGATACCGTTCGCCGCCCAAAGAATTTTTGCCGTCTGCGCAAGCGTCAAATCTTTTTCGACAAACCCTCTGTCGCTTTTACGCTGTTGAAGAGCTTCCGTTACAGAAATTTCATGAGTTTTTGCTCCTACTGTCGGCAAAATTATTTCATTCTGCGCGGCGAAAGAAGTTGTCGGCAGAAGGAGCATTCCCGCCAAAAATGTTGCCGATAAAAATTTTTTCATAACTTACCTCCCAAGTTGATAATAAGCTCCCGCTTCCAAAAATTTGCAATATTCGCCGACGGCGATAACAAAATTTGTAAAACCGTCCCTGTAGCCCGCCGCCGTGAGTTTTTTCATGTCTGCTTCCGTGAAACTCTGATATTTCCCGCGCAGTTCATCGGGAAAATCGACGTAAGAAATTTTCAAGCGTTGCAAGCCCATCGATTCAATCATTGCCTTTCCGACTTCGTTGAAAGTGTGCGCGTGCCCCGTGCCGCAGTTGTAAACGCCGTTGGCAATTTCATTTTCCAAACACCACAAATTTATTTTCGCAACGTCCTTGACGTAAATAAAATCGCGTTTCTGTTCGCCGTCCTTGTAGCCGTCCGTGCCTTTGAAAAGTCTCGGACCGCCGCCGAGTTTCATGCGCTTGTAAATTTGATAGAAAATCGACGCCATTTTTCCCTTGTGGCTTTCCTGTTGCCCGAAGACATTAAAATATCTCAGCCCGATAATTTTAGTCGGAACTTTATCCGCGAATTGTCGAACATAACGATCGAACATGAGTTTTGAAAAAGCGTAGGGATTGAGCGCACTCTCGCAAGCTTCTTCTTCGCGAAAACCTTTTTTGCCCGTGCCGTAAACCGACGCGCTCGACGCGTAGATAAACGGAATTTGTTTTTTGATACAAACCTTAAGCAACTCCCGCGAATATTCGTAATTGGTTTTCATCATGTAGTTGACATCATATTCCATTGTGTCGGAACACGCGCCCTCGTGAAAAATCGCCTCGACATTTTTTCCGAAATCGACGCGCTGAATTTCTTTGAAAAAGTCGTCCTTGTGCTGATAATCAAGAAATCTCAGCCCGATTAAATTTTTGTATTTGTCCTCGCCGCCCAAATCGTCAACGATTAAAATATCTGCGCGACCGCGTTCGTTTAAGGCGCGGACAATGTTGCTTCCGATAAAGCCCGCTCC
>CALFJC010000099.1 GCA_937877655.1 uncultured Selenomonadales bacterium | reverse complement strand
AATCACTCGCCGCGCCTTCAGCAAATAAAAATTTTTTCGCCGCAATAGTTTGAAGGAAAAATTTCATGGCGCAACTTTTAAAAAGTTGACAAACAGCAGTCGCGCTCCAATGAAAAAATTTTTCGGAGTAATTAGCCGCGGTTGTACGCAACGCTGCGCATTGCTAGCTTACTAAATTTTTTTAATCACTCGCCGCGCCTTCAGCAAATAAAAATTTTTTCGCCGCAATAATTTGAAGGAAAAATTTCATGGCGGCAGAATCAAAAAAGCAAATTGATTTTGGAGGAAAAAAGATGGATAAGAGTCTCAAGATGAAAATCGGCGCGGGCGTTGCCGCATTGGCAATTGCCGTAACGGGCGGCGGCTATTACTATTTCCACATGAAAACCGACAAACCCGAAATGGCGATAAAGGCGGTTACGCGTTCGATTGAAAAACACGACGTAAAAGGATTTCATAAGGCGGTTGATGTCGACAGCTTGCTTGATTCGGGTTATGCGGGCTTTGTCGAAGGCTTGACTTCTTTTGATAATTCGATGACGCCCGAAGCCGAAGAGGCGATTAAAACTTTTACGCAAATGCTCCGTGCGCCGCTGATGTTAAGCATGAAGTCGGCGATTGATTCTTACGTTGCGACGGGCGATTTGAATTTAAAAGAAAATGTCGGCGTTACGGAAATTCTTCAGAGGACGGGGCTCAATGATATTGAAGTTCGCAGTGTGCAAAATATTCAAGTCAAAGACGCGAACAGGGACGAAGCTTTTGCCGACGTGATAATTTTTCAATCGGAATTGGGACGGGAATTTCCGCTCCAAATCACGCTCGCCCGCAACGAAGATGACAAATGGCAAATCACGCGCATACAAAATTTTCAAGAGTACGTTGCGCAAATAATTCAAGCGCGGCGGACGCAACTTGATGAATATTTGGCGGCGGCAGGAGAAATAAATGCTCGGCATGAGGCGACGATTCGCAATGCGGAGCAAAATTACGGCTCCATACTTTCACTGGGCAGTTTGACGCAGGATAAAACTCGTGCGGAATTGAAAACTTTGATGAACGACGTAATTAAAAAGGATTGGGAAGAACGTAAGCAGGAACTTTTCTCGTTGCGTGTGCCGAAGAACGCCGAGACTTTGCACAATCTCTACATGAAAATTTGTGACTTGTCGATAGCCGCCGCGCAGGATTATGCAAAGTGGTTGGACGATAAAAATGCGGCAACGATTAAATCTGCAGAAGAAAAAATTCATCAATCGCAAACTCTCATGACGGAGGCATTGGCTATCGCAAGGCGCATGACAAGCTGAAAACTTTTTCCAAAATAAAAAGCTCCCTTACAATCAAGGGAGTTTTTTTTATTGAATTTTGAAATTCACTTGTTGACGTTGTCGGGAACAGTGCCGAGCTTTTTAATATCTTTTCCGTCGCGGTCGCCGTGAATTTTTATTTTGGAAAGTTCTTCGTTCAAAGCGGAATATTCTTCCGGCGCAAGTTCAATTTCCGCCGCGCCGAGATTTTCTCTGATTCGAGTTTCTTTTCTCATGCCGGGTATAGGAACAATGAAATCGCCGCCCGCCAAAACCCAAGCCAAAGCAATCTGCGCGGGCGTCGCGTTTTTATCGTCAGCGAATTTTTTTATCAAGTCGAGCAACGGCTGATTTGCGTCCATATTTTTTGGATCAAAGCGCGTGATAACTCTGCGAACGTCGTTGCCTTCAAATTTATCTTTGCTTGAATATTTGCCGCTCAAAAAGCCGTTGCCGAGCGGCGAAAACGCCATAAAGCCGATATTATTTTCCGCGCAGAAAGGAATAACTTCTTTCTCCCATTTGCGCTCCATCATGGAATATTCGCTTTGAATTGCGGAAAGCGGCGTGACGGCGTGCGCTTTTTTTATCTGTTCCAATGTCGGCGAAGATTGTCCCCAAGCGCGAATTTTTCCCTCCGCAATAAGCTTGCCCATGACAAACGCAACTTGTTCTTCCGAGCCTTCGTCCGTTTGATGCTCAATGTAAACGTCAACATAATCCGTTTGCAGACGACGAAGCGAACCTTCCAAACTTTTGCGAATGCCCGCCTCGCTCAATTTTTCTTCGGCGAAGTCATGTCCCGGCAATTTTTCCGACCAAAATTTATCCGAAATGACAACTTTATCTCGCGGCAAATTTTTTAACGCCTTGCCGACAAATTCTTCATTCTTGAAATAGGAATACATCTCCGCCGTGTCAAAGAAATTGCAACCGAGTTCAAAAGCTTTGTGCACAAGTTTTATCCCGTCACTTTCGGCGGGCGTCGCGCCGTAAGCGTGCGTAAAACCCATGCAACCCATACCGATTGCCGAAACCTCCAACGTCCCCAATTTCCGTGTCTTCATAAAAATTTCTCCCTTACCACCAAGAAAATAAACTTTTGCCCTTGTCTAACTGTCTTATGCTCGAAATTTCCGCTGCCGTCAATTCAAAGTTCGTGATTGAAAAATTTTCTCGCATTCGTTCGGCGTGTGTCGACTTCGGGATTATCGGGATGCCTTGTTGGTATAAAAATCTCAACGCGATTTGTGCGACAGTTTTTCCGTGAGCTTCGGCAATTTTTTTGAGAGTTTCGTTTGAAAAAATTTCGTTCTTGCCGCAAGCCAACGGCGACCATGATTCGTGAATCGTGCCGAATTTTTTCATCAGCCGATTAAAATTTTCTTCCAAGAAATTTGCGACGCCTATTGCCCGAAGTGCTCCTTCAAGATATTTTTTCTCCATTGCGCGATAAATTTCGTTGAAGTTGCCCGTCGGCTCATGAATCAAAAGCAAATCGATGTAACCGATATTCAACGCCCGCAAAGAATTTTCAATCGAATTTAGCGTATCACGATAGCCGCGACAGCTCCAAAGTTTTTTCGTGACGAAAATTTTTTCACGCGGCAAGTCCGAATTTTTGATTGCCGCTCCGACTTCGCGCTCGTTGTAATAACATTGCGCCGTGTCGACGTGGCGATAACCGATTTCCAGAGCTTCTCCGACGCAACGCGCCGTTATCCGCGCAGGCATTTGATAAGTTCCGAAGCCGATAAGCGGCATCTCGACGCCGTTATTCAAAGCCACGAACTCCATTTAATCGAGGCGTTTTGCATTTTGGCGGAGAAAAAATCCGTTTCAAAAATTATGATAAGCGAACTGGTCGAAAAGTCGGGCTACAATCGCGGAACTTTTTACAAATATTTCCGAGACATTTACGACGTGTTGGAAGAAATTGAGCGCGTTATTTTGAACGGAGTTAAGGAAAATTTTCGCAGAAACATTTCGCCCGCAAATTTTGAGGAAACTTTTTTGCAAGCGTTCACAAAAATTCAGCGCGAACAAGCCGCTTATTTCAACATTCTTTTGAAGCCCGACAACAAAGTCCGCTTCGTAGAAAAATTGCTCGCGGAAATTTCTCCGATTTTCATGGAGACTTTCAACCTGCCGTCCGACAATGTAAAATCGAAATATCTGACGGAAATTTATTTCGTAACGGTAATTTCAGCCGTAAATCTTTGGATAAAAGGCGGGCGTGAATTCACGGCGGAGGAGTTGTCAAAATTTCTCGGCGAAGTTCTTACGGGCGGCGTGTTGCCCGCAATGAAAAATAACTCACAAAAAGTTTCGGTTTGTTGAAACTTTATGCGAGTCGTGATATTATCTGCGCGGAAAAATTTTAAGAGGAGCTTTGCAGAAATGAAGCACGTTTTATCGATTTACGTCGAAAATCAGCCGGGAGTTTTGGTAAGGGTGGCGAGCATGTTCAGCCGCCGAGAATTTAATATCGACAGCTTATCGGTCGGGATAACGCAATCGCCCGAATTTTCGCGAATAACGGTTGTAGTTCACGGCGACGGAAATTTTGTCGATCAAGTTATCAAGCAGCTGGAGAAAATGCCCGTCGTGCAAGCTGTTCAGCGTTTGGATTCGGCGACAGCAGTCACTCGCGGAATGACAATGATAAAAGTTTCGGCGGACGACAGCACGCGCCTTGACGTTTTAAAAATGGCTGAACTTTTCAGAGCACACGTTGTGGACGTTCAGCCGACAACTTTGATTTTCGAGATCACGGGCAACGACGAAAAAGTTACTGCCTTCACGCGGCTCCTCGCGCCCTACGGAATTTTGGAAGTCATCCGCACGGGTCTGATAGCTTTGGAGCGCGGAGAAAATACTATCACCGATTACAAACAAGTCCGCGAGTTTTACGGAAAAAATCTTCTGTAAGGTGTTTTGAAGTTGACATGAAAAAACCCCTTGTGCTAAAATCAGTTTGCCTAACAAACAAACCAACAGGCACAGGAGGTTTTTTACATGTGTAATACTAACATTTTGCAGGGCGAAAGTCAACCGCCAAGCGGTGCGCTCGGCATTATCTACAAGATCACTTGCCTCGTCACCAAAAAGCCGTATGTCGGACAAACGCGCCAAAAATTGGAAAGGCGTATTGCTCAGCACAAAAGCCAAAGCAAAAAAGCAGAGGCGGGTATCGATTTGGCTATCGCGGAGTACGGCTGGGAAGGAAATTTCACAGTCGAAGTTCTCGAAATCTGCCCCGTCGAAAAGCTCGACGAGCGCGAAAAATTTTGGATCGCTACACTCAACAGCAAATCGCCGAACGGTTATAATCTCACAGATGGCGGTAGCGTTACAAACCCAAGCGAAGAAACACGCGCCAGAATTTCCGCTAATCATGCCGATGTCAGCGGAGAAAAAAATCCCTTTTATGGGCAAAAGCACTCTGAAGAGACACGTGCCATTATTTCAGCGGCTAAAAAAGGTAAGTCGCACAAACCTCATTCAAAAGAAACGCGCGATAAAATTTCAGCGAGCAATAAAGGTAAACATTCGCAAAATAAAGGCAAGCCTTTGTCAAATGAGCACAGAGCAAAAATAGCCATTGCACGCACAGCATGGTGGGCACGGAAAAAAGCTATTGAAAACGGCGGCAAGAAGTGATACACTGTCAAAAGTTTAACCAATGATTTTTTTATGGAGGGGAAAATTTTGTCAAAAGTGTATTATGACAACGACGTAGATTTTTCGATTCTCAACGGCAAGACAATCGCTGTTCTTGGATACGGATCACAGGGGCACTCGCAGGCGCAAAACTTGAAGGATAGCGGTCTCGATGTCACGATTGGGCTTTATGAGGGATCTAAATCTAAAGCTGTCGCCGAGAAAGCCGGCTTTAAAGTTTTCAATGTTGCCGACGCTGTTAAGCAAGCTGATATTGTCATGGTTTTGATCCCTGACGAGAAACAAGCCGACGTTTATAAAAACGAAATTGCGCCCAATCTCAAAAGCGGCGCGGCACTCGGCTTCTCGCATGGGTTTAACATCACGTTCAAGCAGATCGTTCCGCCCGCTGATGTCGACGTTTTCATGGTAGCTCCGAAGGGACCGGGACATCTCGTCCGCAGAACTTTTGTTGAAGGCGGCGGCGTCCCCGACGTTTTCGCGATTGAGCAGGATGCTTCGGGACATTGCTTTGACATTGCGCTTGCTTATGCCAGAGGTATCGGCGGCACCCGCGCAGGCGTTCTTCAAACCACTTTCAAAGAAGAAACCGAGACTGATCTTTTCGGCGAACAATGCGTTCTCTGCGGCGGCTTGACTCATTTGATTCAAACCGGTTTTGAAGTTTTGGTTGATGCGGGTTATCAGCCTGAGATTGCGTATTTTGAAACGTGCCACGAAATTCAGCTCATAACCGCGCTCATTTATGAGGGCGGCATGGCGAAAATGCGCTACTCAATCAGCGACACTGCCGAATACGGCGACTACACAACCGGACCGAAAATTATCACGTCCGACGTTCGCAAGGCAATGGAAAAAGCTCTTGAAGAAATTCAGAACGGAACTTTTGCGAGAAATTGGCTGGTTGAAAATCGTGCGGCTGGACGTGCAAACTTCCTTGCACAACGCAGAATTCATGCGAATCATCAGATCGAGCGCGTCGGCGCAAAACTGCGCGGCATGATGAGCTGGCTTAAAGACGGCTCCGATCTCTCGAAAGATTAATCTGCTAAAAATATGTTTTGGAGTCGGGAGTAAAATTTTTTGCTCTCGACTCTTTTAAATTTTTGGAGGAAAAATTTATGGGAATGACAATGTCTGAAAAAATTCTTGCGCGACATGCGGGCGTTGACTCGGTGGAGGCGGGGCAACTTGTTATCTGCGATTTGGATTTGGTAATGGCAAATGACGTGACGGGTCCGCCGTCAATCAAGGAGTTTGAAAAAATCGGGCGTCCCGTTTTCAATCCCGAAAAAATCGCGCTTATCCCCGACCATTTTCAACCCTCAAAAGACATCAAGAGCGCGGACTTGGCAAAAATTATGCGCGACTTTGCTCGCAAAAATAAAATCGTTCATTACTACGAACAGGGGCGCGTCGGCATTGAGCATGTTATTTTGCCGGAATTCGGGATTGTTGCGCCGGGCATGTTGATTATCGGCGCGGATTCTCATACCTGCACTTACGGCGCGGTTAATGCTTTTTCGACGGGCGTCGGCACAACGGATTTGGCTGTCGGGCTCGCGACGGGCAAAGCTTGGTTCAAAGTTCCCGAAGCAATTAACGTCCGCTTGACGGGCAAAAAACCGAAAAATATTTGCGGCAAGGACGTTATCCTTACGTTGATTGGAAAAATCGGAGTGGACGGCGCACTTTATAAAGCGTTAGAATTCACGGGCGAAGGCGTCGCGGAACTTTCAATGACCGACCGTCTTACAATTTCCAACATGGCGATTGAGGCGGGCGCGAAGGCGGGAATTTTCCCTTTCGACGAGCGCACAAAAATTTACGTTTCTAATCGAGTGAAAAAATCTTTCAAGTTTGTGACGCCCGACGCCGACGCAAAATATTCTTCAACCGTCGAAATAAATCTCAGCGAATTAAAACCTGTCGTTGCGCTTCCGCATTTGCCCGAAAACGTTAAGCCCGTCGAGGAGCTCGGCGAAATTAAAATTAATCAAGTTGTTATCGGCTCCTGCACGAACGGACGCCTTGAGGATTTGGGAATTGCGGCGGGGATTCTGCGCGGAAAAAAAGTTCATCCCGATGTTCGTTGCATAATCATTCCCGGCAGTCAAGAAATTTACAAAGAGGCGATGCATTGCCATTGGATAGATATTTTTATCGACGCGGGCTGTGTTGTGAGTTGTCCGACATGCGGTCCTTGCTTGGGCGGCTACATGGGGATTTTGAGTGCAGGCGAACGTTGCGTTTCGACGACGAACAGAAATTTCAGAGGACGCATGGGGCATGTCGACAGCGAGGTTTATCTGGCGAGTCCGTTTGTGGCGGCGGCGTCCGCAATCACAGGAAAAATTTCTACTCCCGACGAGGTGATTTGAAATGAAAATTGAAGGCAAAGTCTGGCGTTACGGCGACAATATCGATACCGATGTTATAATCCCTGCGCGGTATCTGAACACTTTCGATCCTGCCGAATTGGCAAAGCATTGCATGGTTGACATTGACGAAACTTTTGCGGCGAACGTCAAGGCGGGCGACGACGTTATGGTCGGCGGAAAAAATTTCGGTTGCGGGTCGAGCCGCGAACATGCGCCCGTTGCAATTAAGGCTTCGGGAATTCCCGTCGTGATTGCGGCGAGTTTCGCGAGAATTTTTTATCGCAACGGAATAAATATCGGCTTGCCGCTCTTGGAAATAGGAGACGACGTTGAAAAAATTTCTGCCGATGACGTTTTGAAAATCGACACTTCGACGGGCACGATTGAAAATTTAACGACGGGCGACATTTTCAAAGCGCAACCGTTGCCGCCGTTCGTGCAGGGAATTGCCGACGCGGGCGGGCTTATAAACTACATTAAATCAAAAAAATAATTTTACGCTCATAAACTGTTCTGCCGCTTTCAAAGCGGCAAATTTTTTTTGCAAAGGGCTTGACAAAACCATTTTTTTTTTTTTAATAGACGCGCAAAATTAATTGTCGGAGAAAAAGCTCATGGCGAAAAAATATATAATATACGAAGTCGAAGATAACGACGGAGGCTCAGGCGGCGGAGATGATTGGGGAACAGGGCTTCTGACGGTGTTGATTATCATTGCTTTGTTTGCTCTTTATCAATTTCTTTTCGGTGATTACAATGATTCTGACTTTAAGAATGCCAAATACTTCAACAAAGCAAAAGCGGGCGCGGAAGAATTGGTTCTGGAATGGCAGGGACGAAACTGGAGACCGCGCGGTTTCACCGACGAATTTCAAGTTTTTTCCAATGAGCCGGAATTTAAATGCACTATAGTACATTTTGAAGATCACTCGCCGGCAACTTATTTGGGTAACGGAATATTTGAAGTCATAGTGGAGACCGACACGATTTTGAAATCCAAAAATAATGACACTGCAAACGTTAGAGAAGGTTTTGTCGTGCAAATTCAATCGAATCCTTCTCACGGTTTTCTGTACAGGACAATTAAAGGAGATGATTGGAAGATAATCACGGCGGAGCAATATTATATGACTCCGACATTGCCGGAAATAAATGATTTGATAGCACAATGGAGTTCGTCAAAAAAATGGAGACGGGTGGAAAATAATCGCGGCGGAATAATGATATATGAACCCGACATTGCCGAAGATAAATAGCTTGACAGTACAATGGAGTTCGTCGAAGTAATTGATTAATTTTTTGGGAGGGGTTTTTATGAAAAGATTTTTTGTATTAACAACGCTGTTGGCTTGCCTTGTTTGCAACCTAACGGCAAGTGCCGAGTCGCTCTACCGCGGCAATGTGTTAGATGTCATCGACGCTTTTAAACTGGTCGGAAATGAGCTTGGTTTCAGCCTTTGGGGAACGAAATATTATACTTACAAGGGAATTAACCGTTGCGAGTTACATTTTGGAAACAGCCAAAACAATCTGATCCGGTTCCGTTTGAATAATGATGACAGCGTTGCACGAATGCTTATAACTATCCCGAATTCTGATAACGTTTTAGCATTAGAAAGTGGAATGGAAGCCGGCATATTAGCTGTAGCTTCTTGTATCGCTTATGGAGTGAACGAAAAGGAAGCTGAACACATGTGGGAATCTTTTACCGTAGACGTCTTTGACAACATATTTTCCAGTCATATGCATAAAAAATATTACGCTTGGTCTTCCAGAACTCGGCAGTATATCGTAATGGACGTTGAATGGGATATGTCAAAATTGGATCTTTATTTTTACCCTGAATGAAGTTTTTATAAGGAGTGTTTAAAATGGACTTAAGAAAAAATGTTCCTGTTGTTCCCGTACAAAACGGAAATCCGCCGTCGCCTGTGAAGGGAGCCAAAAAAGCTTTTCTTCAGCTGATAGGAGGATTAGTAACGGTAATGTTTCTGTTATTCCATTTTGGAATGGGCAATTCAAAAACACCTCCAAACAATCAGCCGCCGCAAAGGGTTGCCGAAACTAACATTCAGAGCCCTCAGCCACAACAACAAATTCCCGATGTCCATTCTAAAAGTAATAAGCCTCAGCAAAAACCTGCTGAAGCTGTTTTTCAGAACAATAAACCTGTCGCTCAACCGCAACCAAAGCCTGCCGTTCAACCTCAAGTCAAGCCAACTGCGCCTCGCGTGTCTAATGTTAATGCCGGCAGTTCCTCAGGAAAAGCAATGAACTGGTTGAAAACAGCCGGTAAACTCGGATTGGGAATAATTACAAAAGGCAAAGTAAAAATCAGATAGATTATCTTGGTATGATTCATTAATCAAAAAGTCGAGAGCCGATAAGCTCCCGACTTCTTTTTTTTGTCTTAAAATAAATTTCAGATGGCACCGAATGCCGATGCAACGATATAGGCGACAGCCGCGCCGACAAAAGGACCTGCAATGGGAACCCAAGCATAGCCCCAATCGGAGCCGCCTTTGCCCGCTATCGGCAAAATGAAATGGGCAATGCGCGGACCGAGATCACGGGCAGGATTCATTGCGTAACCCGTCGGACCGCCGAGCGACAAGCCAAGTGCCAAAATCAAAATACCGACCATATAAGGACCGTAACCGGGAACAAGCGTGCCGACCGGTTTTCCGAAAATCATCCAGATAACAAACATGAGGAAGAACGTTGCGATGGCTTCGCAGAGGAAATTTGCAAGAGGACTGCGAATGGCAGGACCCGTTGCGAAGACGCCGAGTTTCGTTGCAGGATCGGGAGTTTTTTCCCAATGCGGCAGATAAGCCAGCCAAACAAGGAACGCGCCGAAAATTGCTCCGACAAGTTGAGCCGCCGAAGTCGCTATAAATTGTGTCGGGGTATAAATTCCTACCATAGTTTTCGCGAGCGTGACGGCAGGATTTAAATCGCCTTGCGGAGCTCCGAGCGTTGTTGCAGTGAAAACGCCGAGCGTAACTGCAAATCCCCAGCCGACCGCTATACAAATCCAGCCGCCGCCTTGACCTTTGGAATTTGTCAAAGACATGTTCGCGCAGACGCCGCAACCGAAAACAATCAGAACGGCAGTACCAAAAAATTCGCCCAATAAATTATCCATTATGAGTCCCTCCAAATTAATTAGGAATGTGGAATTAGGAATGAGGAATGAAAAAACAATTCCTAACTCCTAATTCCTAATTCCTAATTGCTTTTTAATCGTCGGCAAGCCAATTCATGGCGTGCTTGACGGCTTTGCGCCAACCTTTATAAAGCGCGTCAGCCTCGTAGCGTTTCATTTCGGGTTCAAAGCGCGTTTCAAGTTGCCAAGCAGATTTAAGTTCGTCTTTGTTCTTCCAAACACCGACTGCCAAACCTGCAAGATAAGCCGCGCCGAGAGCCGTCGTCTCGACAATTTGCGGACGATCTACGGGCACGCCCAAAAGATCGGCTTGGAATTGCATCATAAGATTGTTAGCCGAAGCTCCGCCGTCAACTTTAAGCGCGGAAAGTTTATCGCCGCTGTCAGCCTCCATTGCCTCCAAAACGTCGCGAGTTTGATAAGCAAGAGAATCAAGCGTTGCGCGGACAATGTGCGCTTTCGTTGTACCGCGAGTCAAGCCGATAATCATTCCGCGAGCATTCATATCCCAATACGGCGCGCCGAGTCCGACAAATGCGGGTACGAAATAAACGCCGCCCGTATCCTTAACTTTTTTGGCGACCCATTCGGAGTCGGGAGCACTGTCAACCATGCGGACGCCGTCGCGAAGCCATTGAATAGCCGAGCCCGCAACGAAAATCGAACCTTCAAGCGCGTATTCGACTTTGCCTTCAAGCCCCCAAGCAATCGTTGTGACAAGCCCATTTTTCGATTTGTGAATTTCAGTGCCCGTGTTCATCAACATGAAACAACCTGTGCCGTAAGTATTTTTTGCCGTGCCGGGCTCGAAACAATTTTGTCCGAAAAGTGCCGATTGTTGATCTCCTGCCGCACCGCTGACGGGAATTGCCGCGCCGAGAATCAGCGGGCTGCTTTCACCGTAAACATAAGACGACGGCTTGACTTCGGGCAAAATCGCCTTAGGAATGTCAAGATAACTTAAAAGTTGATCGTCCCATTCAAGCGTGTTGATGTTGTAAATCATTGTGCGCGAGGCGTTGGAATAATCCGTGACGTGAACTTTGCCGCCCGTCAATTTCCAAATCAACCAAGTATCGATTGTGCCGAAAAGAAGTTCGCCCGCTTCGGCTTTTTCGCGAGCACCTTCGACGTTGTCAAGGAGCCATTTAATTTTTGTGCCCGAAAAATAAGCGTCGACTTCCAAACCCGTTTTGTCTTTAATTTCTTCTTTGAGCCCGCGAGCGACGAGATCTTCCGCGATTGGCGCGGTTTGACGAGATTGCCAAACAATCGCGTTGTAAATCGGACGCCCCGTTTTTTTGTCCCAGATAACGGTTGTTTCGCGCTGATTCGTGATGCCGATAGCCGCAATGTCCGCCGCGTCGAGTCCCGAACGTTCGAGAGCTTCTTTCATAACGGCAACCATTGTGCTCCAAATTTCGTCCGCGTCGTGTTCAACCCAGCCCGGTTTCGGGAAATGTTGAGTGAATTCTCTTTGCGCCACACCGACAATTTTAGAATTCTTGTCGAAAATGATTGCGCGATTGCTCGTTGTGCCTGCGTCGAGTGCCATTACATAATTTTTTGCCATACAAAAATCCCTCCAATTTAGGTTATAGGTGTTAGGTTATAGGTGTTAGGTTATAGGTTTTTGCCGATTATCACCTCCCTTATGTTCAATCGTAAGCCGCCGCCAAAATTTCAATCGGATGAACGGGCTTAATTTCTGTGCCGTGATGAATCTGCATTCGACAAGTGCCGCAGTCGCTGATAACTTTGTCGAAGTCTTTTCGCTTGACGCGCTCGAAAAGTTTCGCGCCAATCTTCATGGAAATATTATACTTGTCTTTTCTGAAACCGTAGTTGCCGGAAATACCGCAACAGCCCGCGTCCGCCGTCTGAACTTTGACGCCGCCGATTTCTTCCAAAATATTCTGCGCAGGAAGTCCAATCGCCTGTGACTTCAAATGGCAGGGAACATGATACAAAAATTTCTGGTTTAGCGGTTTCAAATTTTCGTTGAACTCGCCGCGCTCCTGCAATATCTCCAAAAATTCAAAGGCATCATAAACATTTTCAGCCGCCTCGTGCATTTCGTGTTCGCCGAAAAGTTCATGATATTCTTCCTTCAACATGAGAGAACAACTTGTGCAGGGCGTCACAACGGGAATTCCCTTTTTCTTCCAATCCAAAATTCGCGCAACGTTGTTATCGGCGTGTTGCCGCGCCTCGTCCAAAAAGCCCGTGACTACCAACGGCGAGCCGCAACAATTAAATCCTTTGTCAATTAAAACTTCGTAGCCGTTCGCATTGAAAACTTTTACAAAAGCCTCGCCGACTTGCGGTTCATTGTCGTTTATGTAACAGCCCGTGAACAGCACAATTTTTTTGCCCGTCGGAGTCTGTTTGATTCTGCCGAATAAATCTTTGAAAGGCGTTGACGCATAAGCGGGCATGTTTCTTTCGCCGGCAAGCCCCAACGCGCTGAACACGCCCAAAGCTTTTCCGAATTCCATTCCGATATTGGAAAAAGTTGCGCCGAAAGGAATTTTCCGAATCAAATTTGCCATACGCTCGCCGTGCGCCAACATGTCTTCAGAGCGCAAATGTTCATGTTTTTTGTAGTACTCGGCGCGTTGCAACATGTTCAAAGTTGAAACTGCCACGCCCGAAGGACAAGCTCTGTCGCAACTTTTGCAGTTGGAACAAAATTCCAAAGTCGCCTCGACATCTTCTTGAGAAAAATGCATCCTTCCGTGCGCGGGCGCAACGAGCTTCGGTCCTCTGTATTCTTTAACCGCCGCCATAACGGGGCAATTCGCCATGCAGGACGTACACGAAAGACAGCGGTCGCCCGTAAAAATTGCTTTTGTGGTGTCGCTCATAAAATCGCCCCCTTGTAAGCCGAAGAAATTGCAACGCCGCCCGCCGACCGTTCAAAAATAAAATCACTGCCGCCGAGATTCGCGCCGACAACATGCAGATTTTCAAAAAGAACTTTGCCGTCCTCGTCAATCGGATTCAAATTTTCGTTCGTGAAAATCCCCGTCATCGAAAAACCTTGCGGGCGATTCTCGAAAAGATTTTTGTTGCTCCAATTATTTTCGCCCATTGGAAAGAAAACGGGAATATCAAAAATCGGCTCCTTCGGATTTTCAAATTCGCGCATTGTAATTCCGCCGCTGTAAAAACCGCCCGTCGCCAAAATCACTTTCCGCGCAGGGAAAATTTTTTCGCGAACGGCATTTTCAACGACGACGCCCGAAATTTTTTTGCCGTCAAAGATGCCGCGAACAACTTTTGAGTTTTCAAAAATCCTGACGCCCGATTTCTGCAAATATTTTATGAAGGCGCGTTGAAGTCTGATACCGGGCGGCGAAGGCGGCAAGCAAGTTGTCTCAAAAATTTCTGCGCGGAGTTGCGGCTTGACTTCGGCACGAGAAGAATTTCCTTCCAAACCCAAAATCGGCGGAATAATAATCGCGTCGTCTTCGGTTGCGTTTAATTTTTTCAAGCCGTCTGCCAAAATTTGTTCGTTGCCCGTCAAAATCTGCGCGGCGTCCATGCTGGTAATATCTCTTCCGCCCAAAAGTTCAAGGTCAAGATTTACAATCTCAAAAGTTTTATCGGAGAAATATTTTTTGAGATTGTCGACAAGCATTTTCGCATAAAAATCTTTCAAGCCCTTGATGCCGGCAACGAAAATTTTTTTCTTGCTTGCGAGTCTTGAGGCGTCCATAGATTCGGGAACAAGCGCGGAATATTTCAAAGTGCCGACCGCCGTCACAACAGGAATTTGCGCGGAAAGTCTGCCGTTGTAAGGGAGATTGTCCTGCGCGGTAACTTCGCAGAAAAATTTAGCCGCCGCGTCGATATTTTTCAAGCCGATTTTTTTATAAGGATGATGGGCGGGCAAATTTTTAATCGCGGCGTCGGGAGCTTCGGCGTTGAGAAAATCAATCGTGCCGCTCGCCAACGGCAGGGAGCCCGACCCGTAAGTCAACAAGGTAACTTTTTTTCCGCGACTCGCCGCAACTGCCGCCGACATCAAACCCGCGAGCCCGCCGCCGATAACAATTAAATCCGAAATTTTCATTGCGGCTCGCCTCCCGTCACGTTCATTGAAAGTTCGTAAATCGCCCGCGTCATTTCGGTTTCTCGAAGTGTTCTGCCCAAAAGCACGGGACGAATTCCTTTCCAACGTCCCTGCAAAAATTCACGCATTCTGGTTAAAGAATCTTTCGCCGTTGATTCAATGCCGGTATCCGCGAAAACTGCCGCCGCCCGCAACGCGCAGAAATTTCCTTGACAAGTGCCCATGCCGATTCTTGTCCGCCGTCTGACGTCGTTGACGATAAAACTGGTATCGTCCTTGCAAATTTCCTCGACTTCGGCGCGTGTGACATTTTCGCATTCGCAAACAAGCTCGCGACTTTCGGGATCATTTTCCAGACGCTCGACAACTTTTTTAAAACGCTCGACGCCCAATCTGGTTGCGGCAAGATTTGTTCCGTAGGACGGGAAAAATTTTTTTGCTCTGTCTTTATCTTCCTGCGAAACTTCTTCGACAAGCGGTTCTTCCGCCGTCCGACAAGGCGTCGTGTTGTTGAGTTTCGCGCAGATTTGGTTGCACATTTTTTCCGCCATAAGCCGATAAGTCGTAAATTTTCCGCCGACGATTGTAAACAAACCTTTCAAGCCGTCTTGTTCATGATCGACAATCGCAAAGCCGCGAGACGCACTCCGCCCGACTGCGCCGCCCGGCGGAATGTAAAGCGGTCTGGAGCCCGCGAACGTCCGCAAAATTCTGAAGTCGCGCAGGTCTTCAAAAGTTGCCTCGCCGATTTTCAAAAGACTCTCGACTTCTTCGCGGGAAGTGGATGTGTCTTCGGGATCGGGGATGCTCATTGACGACGTGCCCAAAATCGTTATCGAGCCGTGCGGAACAAAAATATCGCCGTCGGAAGATTTATGCAGGCGATTGACGACGTGATTAACAATTCTCTGATTAAAAGCGATTAAAGTTCCTTTGTCGGGCTGAACGCCGATTTCAACGCCCGCCAATTTTCCGACAAAACCTGCCCAGCCGCCCGCCGCATTAACCGCAATGTCGCAGGCAATTTCATATTCTTCGCCCGTGAATTGGTTGCGAACTTTCACGCCGCGCAGTTCTCCGTTGACGCTGTCGAACCCGATAACTTCCGTATAAGTTTTGAGTTGCCCGCCGTAACGTTTTGAAGAATCAATAAGTTGCCAAGACATGCGGAAACCGTCAACCGCCGCGTCGGGAACAAGATACGCGCTCTTTACATGCCGGCGCGAAAGTCTCGGCTCCAATTTAAAAGCTTCGTCCAAAGTTATCGGCGTCGCCTCAATGCCGCTGTCGGCGCAACCTTTAACCCAAGCTTCTTCGTAAGCTTCGTCGTCAATGTCAAGCCGCGTGAACATGCCGCCGCACGGCTCGACACAACTTTTTCCGATCTTGCGCATGATCTGATTTTCGATAATGCATTCCTTCGCCGCCTCTTGATCCTTGACGGCATAACGTCCGCCGCTGTGAAGGAGTCCGTGATAACGGGAACTCGCACCGTTTACCAAATCATTTTTCTCGACAAGCAGAGTTTTGACTCCGCGCATCGATAAATCTCGAAGAATCCCAAGCCCCGTTGCTCCGCCGCCGATTACAACGACCGTTGCCTTTTCCATAACGATCACCCTCGTTAAAGTTCTCCTGAAAATCTTATATAAGATTTTATAGCACATTTGAGTTTTGGTCAACGTTTTGCGGAATTTTTTCTGAAAACTTTTTCAGGAAATAAAAAATCCCCTGCAAGTCGCAAGGGGAAAATTTTTTTACTTGAGGTTGAGAAAACGTCTGCAAATAAATTCGCCGATAAAAATTCCGAGTATAGATCCCAAAACTCCGCGCCAACCGTAATAGTAAAAACTCGCCGCCATAATCGGAAGCAAGATTATCGACTTGACCATAACATTAAGCTGAAAATTCGTCCGTCGCCGCAAAAATTTTATTATGCGCGGCTTGTATTCTTTCCAATCGTAAATGAGCATGCCCAAGCAACAGCCGAACGTCGCTATAATTAATCCTTTAAAGCCGTTGTAACAATAATTCGCGGCGAGGATCAAAACAAAAAGCAAAAGCATAAAACGTGTTCTGCCGAGCCGCCGTAAAAAATTTTTCATGCCGAGCCCCTCCTTAAAAATTTTTTTCATTGTATCAAATCTTGCCGATAAAAAAAAGCGCAGAGAAAATTTTCTCCGCGCTGAATTCTGCGATAAAAATTTTATTCAAGGAAAAAAACTTGTTTCATTTTCGGCTGAGCACCCGTTACGGGATCCAGTTCCATCGTCATAACGTCGCGCATGTATTCGTTCCATTTATCGACAACCGGGCTCGCCGCTTGAGTTTTTTCCGCGAACTCAATTCCCTTTTCGCATTCAAAATATCCGAAAAGTTCATTGCCGACATTCCAAATCGTGTAATTGCAAATGCCCGCGTCCTTCAAAACTTTTTTCAGCTCCGCCCAAATATTGTCGTGGCGGCGTTTGTATTCGTCAAGCATACCGTCCTTGACAGTTGCCTTCCAAGCAAAGCGTTCCATATCGCAACCTCCTTACTCGACAACATGTCCGTAGCGTTCAATTTCAATTTGTTTCAAAGTCTTGCCGCTCGTATTCGGCGCGCCTATTGTGCCGATAATCCAGCTGATAAATGCAAAGCTTACAATCATCATTGCCGCATAACGGAAACCGAGAGACTCCATGATAATCGGGACGCTGAAACCCCAGCAAGCCGCGATAATTCTCGTGATAAAAAATGTCAAGCCCTGCGCGGTTGCACGATATTTTGTCGGGAAAAGTTCACTGCACCATAGCTGATAGAAGGCTTGCTGTCCCGAACCGTTGTTAATGCCCGCAAAAACCGTGAACATTACCAACATCCACATGCTGAGCATTTCGGGCGGCAAAACCCATACGCCCCAACCGATAACATAAATTCCGCCGATAACACCGTAGAGAAGACGACGACTGATTTTGTCGCCGAGTTGCATGAAGATAAAATATGTGCCCGCCGAACTCAAAACGAAAGAGCCGACCGACATTAACTGCGACATGCTGTTTGACAAATGCCCGACGTTTTCATAGATATACGGCATAAAAAATCCCCATGTGCTCGCACAGAGATTCCAAATCGAATAAACGCCGCAGAGGAAAAGGACGGTTTTTAAATTTATTCCGCTTAAAAGTTCGCCGTAAGTGACTTTTTTAATTTTGCCTTCGGCGATAAGTTGTTGTTCCTTCGCCTTGGCTTCTTGGAAAGATTTAGACTCCGGCATTTTCAAACGTTGCCACCAAACCCACAGCGCAACCAAAATCAAATGCCCGAAAACAATTCTGTTGCCGATAAGTCCGTATTGATTAATCCAAGCCGAAACAAGCAAGACGACTGCCGGTCCGAGTGCCCAAGCGAATTGTGCAGAGCCGCAATGTTTAGCCCTGTCCTCCGCAGGAGCTTCTTCGGCTATTAAAGTCCAGCTTGCAACAATGTCCGCGCCGACGCCCAAGCCGACAATGATATAGCCGCCCAAAAGCATTGCGTAGTTGACGCCGAAAACAATAAGCAACATGCCCGCAATATAAACAAGCAAATCATAAGTGTAAACAAATTTTCTGCCGTAACGATCGCAAATTCGTCCGCCGACAAGTGCTCCGACCGCCGCCGAAGCCGCATTGGAAGATAAAGCGGCGAGCGCACCCATTTGCACGCCGTCCATATTCAAATATTGTTGCCACATACTCAAGCCCGCCGCCCCCGCGACGATTGAGCCCGCGTCAATGTAACTTGTCATTGCGGCTAAGATGGTCTTTTTCCACGCAGAAGGCTCTTTTTGTGTTGACATTTCGATAACCCTCTTTCAAAATAAAAGTGCCTATAAATTTTTGACGGGCAGGGAGCCTTTAACTCCCCGCCGTCTTCTTTTTTTGTGTAAAAAATTTTTAGTCGAGTAAATCCGTGTTCAGATTGATGTTGAAATCTTTCGCGAGTTGAATGAAACCTTCACGCGGAATGGTTTGCTTTTTGCCGCCCATTGAACGAACTTTAACACAAATTTCCGCCGCCTTCTCAACCGTGTCCATCAAGCCGAACGCTTCATCAAAATCGTCTCCGCAGACAAAAAGTCCGTGATGAGCCCAAACAACAACACGATATTTTTCCATAAGTTTTGTGGAGGCGTCGGCAATTTCTTTTCCGCCCGGCACCATCCATTGAACTATTCCCAAACCTTCGGGGAAAATAACGGGATCTTCAGTCGCCATTTCCCAAAGTTCGCGGGTAAAATCTTTGTCATTGAGCGGCAGAACGAAAGTCAGCGCAATTAAATTCGTCGGATGCGCATGATAGATAACGCGATTTTTTCCGCCCGTCAATTTTTTCTTGAGTTCGTGATTCGCCAAATGCGTGGGCAATTCGCTTGTCGGACGCCCGCCTTTTACCAAGCCCCAAACAATCCCGTAATTTTCGCCCGCGTCATCAATTTTTATCACGGCAATATTTTCTTCGGGAGCAAGTTCGACGTTGCGCATATATTTGCCGCTGCCCGTAACGAGGAAATATTCTCCCGCGAGATCGGGCACGCTGTTTCCAATCGGTTTCCATTCGGAGACTTCATGCAGAGATTCTTTGACTGCAGAAATTTCTTCGTCCTTAATGCGATAAGTCAAATTTCCGCCGTTGCGTTCATGCCAACCTTTTTTGAAAGCGTCGCTCGTGAGGCGAATGAAGCCTTCCATAAATTTTGCTTGTTTAATTTCCATGATTAAATCCTCTTCGACAAAAGCCGCTTTAAAAGCGGCGGAATAGTAAGTGCGGTGCAGAGTTTCAAAAACTTTTATTTCCTTGCCGCGTTCGAGCAAACTTAATTTCTTTTCGACAAAACATTTTTCTCGTATTCTTCGACGAGCGGGAACCATGCGCCGTCAAGCGGAGCATCATTGCGCTTGCAGAATTCAGCCCAAATTTCTCCGAAAGGCAAAGTTTTCAATTCTTCCTGCGCGACCATCAACGCCGAAAATTTTTGTTCGTCTTGAAGTTTTTTCAACTCGTCGACAGGTTGAAGGAGTGCGAACAACAGAGCCTTTTGGAAATTGCGATAGCCCGTAGTCCATGCGCTGATTCTGTTAATCGAGGCGTCGAAATAATCGAGCGCAATGTTTACGCGACCTTCAAGCCCGCCGCAACGAACGATCTCGCGGGCAATTTCTTTTGTCTCGTCGTCAAAAAGCACAACATGATCGCTGTCCCAACGAACGGGGCGCGTGACATGCAAAGCAATTTCTTTAAAGAAAGTCAACAGCGCGGGAATTTTATCGCTGACAACTTCTGTCGGATGATAATGCCCGTTGTCCATAAGCGGAATGCATTTATCTTGATTGACCGCCGCATACAGCAAAGCAAATTCCGAACTGCCCATTGTGTAAGATTCAACGCCGATACCGAAAACTTTACTTTCAACGCACGGTTTAACTTTTTTGAAGTCGTAAGGCTCGCTCAAAATCGCGTCGATACTTTCACGATAGCGAATGCGCGGATTGATTCTGTCGCCCGGAATATCCTTAAAGCCGTCGCCCGTCCAAATGTTCATGACGCAAGGTTGTCCGAGTTCTTCGGCAAGATAATTGCTGATTCTTATGCAAGCTTTGCCGTGTTCAATCCAGAATTTGCGAGTTTCTTCGTTCGGAGAAGACAACGTCAACGGATCACATTTCGGATGAGAAAAAAACGTCGGATTGAAATCGCAACCGAGCCCGCGTTCCTTGCAGAATTTAACCCACTTCGCAAAATGTTTCGGCTCCAATTTGTCGCGGTCAGCCCATTCGCCGTCCTCAAAAATCGCGTAGCTTGCATGGAGATTCATTTTCGGCTTGCCGGGCACGAGCGAAATAACTTTGTCAATGTCCGCCATAAGCTCATCGGGAGTGCGGGCGCGTCCGGGATAATTGCCCGTCGTCTGAATCCCGCCCGTCAAAGGTTTGTTGGGATCGGTATCGAAACCGCGAACGTCATCGCCTTGCCAGCAGTGCAACGAAATGCTGACGTTCTTAAGTTTTTCCAACGCCGCCTCAACGTCAACGCCTGCCGCCGAGTATTTTTTCTTTGCTTCCTCAAACATGAAAAGCCCTCCTTTTTTATTTCAGCCGATTAGAAACGCAAAGTTTTTTCTATCGGCTTAACGTCAAATGATTTTGCAACAACTTTTCGCGCCTCGTTCAAATCCTCGAATACATTATCTTTAAGCATTTGCGCCATCAAATTTCCCAAAGCCGTTGCCTCAATCGGTCCCGCGAAAACTTCTTTGCCCGTCTCCGTTGCGATTAGAGCGTTGAGAAATTGATCTTGGCAACCGCCGCCGACAACATTTATCTGCTTGAATTTTTTGCCCGTGACTTCTTCAATTTCGACAACCGTCTGCGCATAGCAACGGGCAAGACTGCAATAAACACAATACAGCAACTCGCAATGAGTTTCGGGAACTTCCTGATTCGTTTTGGCGCAATAATTCTGCAGAGCTTTAATCATGCTGTCGGGCGCAAGAAAATCTTCCGCGTTGACATTCACGACCGACGTAAAATATCTGCCGATATACGCCAGCTTATAAAGTTCCTCGAAAGTATATTTGTGCTTAAACTCGCGGCGAAGATTTTGCATCATCCACATGCCCATAATATTTTTCAAATAGCGATAGCGATAATGATAGCCGCCTTCGTTCGTGAAATTGTGTTCGCGGCTTTTCTCGGAGCAGTCGGGAATAAGGCGTTCAATGCCCATAAGCGACCATGTGCCGGAGCTGAGATAAATTGAATCGTCCTCCGTTGTCGGAACAGCCATAACCGCCGAGCCCGTATCGTGAGTTGCGGGCAAAACAACTTCCGTTTGAAAACCGACGCGCTTTGAAATTTCTTCGGCAAGCAAGCCTACGGAAGTTTTGGGCATGTAAAGTTTGCCGAAAATTTTTGTCGGAATGCCGAGCATTTCCATAAGTTCAAAATCCCAATCCTGCGTTTTGGCGTTGACAAGTTGGGAAGTTGTGGCGTTGGTGTATTCGTTTTTAATTTCGCCCGTCAAAAGATAATTGAGATATTCGGGAATCATCAAAAAATGTTCAGCCTTGTCAAGCAACTCCGGCTGAAATTTTTTTATTGCCATGAGTTGATAAATCGAATTGAAAAGTTGTTTTTGAATGCCGTTGCGTGCGTAAAGCTCTTTTTCGCCGATAACGCGATAAACTTCGTTGTCCATGCCTTTTGTGCGCGAGTCGCGATAAGCAACGGTATCGCCCAAAATTTTTCCGTCCGCGTCGAGCAAAACAAAATCGACGCCCCATGTATCGATACCGACGCTCGCGGGCACGCGGTCAAGCTCCTTGCATTTCTTGAGCCCTTCGACAACCTCATTGAAAAGATTTTCGATGTCCCAGCAAAGATGCCCGTTCTTCTTTATCAACTTGTTTTCAAAGCGATAAATTTCTTCGAGCCGAATCTTGCCGTTTTCAAACCAGCCCAAGATATGACGCCCGCTTGATGCGCCGATATCCACCGCCAAATAAAATTTTTTCTCGTTCATCCAATCACTCCCTAAAATTTTTTGAACCACTTGCAATTTGCTTTACCTGTGTTTATACTGTTATTGTCTTTCTTTCATTGAAATTTTAAGCGAAAATCGGAATGAATAACAGGACTTTTTTTGCTGATTGTGTTGATTCTTCCTTTGGTTTAAAGATTAGGAAAGAAAGTTGATGTCATGAAAGATTTTAACTTCCCGCTGAACGAAGACGAGCTTTTCTACAAAAAATATCACGCCGCCGCGCAGTCTCCGCAAACATTGCAGGAATTTTTGAAATCTGTAGACAAAAAAGACGCGCTGAGGCGTCGGCTGATTATCCCGGAACTTTTTCCGAATCAAACTTATAGAAATTCGGGCGACAAAATAATTTCGATTGAAAGATATAATCGATACACGCCCGCGATTTTGCATAAGCATTCGGATTTTGAGATACTTTATATTTTTAACGGGCAATGCACGCAAAATATCGGCTTCGAAAGTCTGCGCTTGCAACGCGGCGATTTAATTTTTACCGCGCCCGAAACTCTGCATACTCTGGAGGCTTTCGACGACGAGAGCATAATTTTTGAGATAATTCTCCGCCACAGTGACTTTTACGAAATGTTTGCGCCGCTGGTGAAAGGTTCGCACGCAGTCAATAAATTTTTCGCCGAAGGTTTGCACGGAAAAAGTCCTATAAAATATTTGCTTTTTCACACGGCGGAAGATGAATTCACTCGCGAAAATGCCCTGCGAATGTTGGCGGACGAATTGAACGGCGACGAGTACACGGAACAATTTCTAATCGGCTGTTTGATTTTGGGCTTTGTTCATCTCATGCGGTGCCACATTAAAAATTTTGAAATGAGTACCTCGCAACCCTCGAATTTGCCTGATAATTTTTTGCTCATGAATTATATCCAAAAAAATTTGGCGACCGTCACGCTGGAAGAACTGGCGGAGCATTTTAATTTTTCAATCTCGCATTGCTCGCGGCTGATAAAAGCTTCAACAGGATTCGGTTTTAAGGAATGGAAAAAAATTTTACGTTTAAAGCGGGCGAAATATCTTTTGACGAATACAAATCAGAGTGTGGCAGAAATTTCTTCCGCACTCGGCTGGCTCAATCCCGAAAATTTTATTCGCTCCTTCCAAAAGGAATTCGGCATAACGCCCGCGAAATACAGAAAAAGAAATAAAACTTGATATGAAAACAGGAGTGTTGACATATGTTGGGCTTGGAGCGTCGCCAAAAAATTTTGGAGAAGTTAAAGCAGGAGCATCGCGTTTATGTGTCGGAGCTCAGCAAAATTTTTGACGTAACGGAAGAAACCATTCGCCGCGATTTGGACAAGTTGGAAGAAGAAAATGTTGTCCGGCGCGATTACGGCGGGGCGGTTTTGAATTCTTATATCAGCGAGGATTTGTCTTTTCTTAAACGGAGCTTGATAAACGGCGATTTAAAAAATCTCATTGCGCAAAAGGCTCAAAGTCTGATTGATGACGATTCAACGATTATGATGGATTCAAGTACAACTTGCCTCACGCTTTTAAATTTCTTGCGGACGCGGAAAAATCTGACTGTGATAACCAATTCGATTCGATTGGCTTACGATTTCAGCGGCGCGCCTTTCAAAATTATTTCTGCCGGCGGCTGTCTGCGCGGAAAATCTTTCGCATTAACCGGCACATTGACTTGCAACAACTTGAAAAATTATTTTGTCGACTACGCGATTTTGAGTTGCAAGGGAATTGACATTGAACGCGGAGTTATGGAGTCAAATGAAGAGGAAAGTGCCGTTAAACAGATTATGATTGCGCAGGCGAAAAAAGTTATCCTGCTTGTCGACAGCACGAAGTTTGATAAAATTTCTTTTGCCAAGACTTGCGAATTTTCTAAGGTTTCGATTTTGGTAACGGATAAGGAGCCTGCCTTTGAATGGCGCAATTTTTTTGATAACCTACGGATAAAATTAATTTGTTAAAACAAAAAGCGCAGAGAATTTTTCTCCGCGCTGAATTTTTTTCCGATAGAAATTATTTTTTCTGACGTTCGCAAACCTGGTTGCCGACGGTGCAACTGGTCTTGCAAGCCGATTGAAACGACGCTTGGCACTCGCCGCAACCGCCCTTTTTCAATGTGGCTCGTTAAAACAAAAAAGCGCAGAGAATTTTTCTCCGCGCTGAATTTTTTCCGATAGAAATTATTTTTTCTGACGTTCGCAAACTTGGTTGCCGACGGTGCAACTTGTCTTGCAAGCAGATTGACAAGACGCTTGACACTCGCCGCAGCCGCCTTTTTTCAATGTGGCTTGCAAAGTCGGTTTGTTGATTGTTTTAATGTGTTTCATTTTTTATCAGCCCCCAAAAATTTATCTCGTGCGGTCAACGATAAAATCTGCAACTTGCTCCAAAGCCAACGCGACAGAAGTTTTCAGCGTCAAGGGCAAATTCACCCGCGCCGATTCAATATGCGCTTCAGCCCGCGTCCTGCAATAGTCAACCGCATCCGTAGCTTGAATTATTTTTATCGCGGCGTCAACGTCTTTGCCGCTCGTCACAATTTTTCTCAACGTCGGAGCCTCATCGCTGACTTCCAAAGCGCGAATAACCGGAAGAGTTATCACGCCGCTTTTCAAATCGCCGCCGCGAGGTTTGCCCGTAATTTTTTCGTCGCCGAAGAAATCCAAAAGATCATCGATAATCTGAAATGCCAAGCCTAAATTTGTACCGTAAGCCGTAAGATTTTCGACTTCGCGCTTGTCCATTTCGGAAACAATCGCGCCGAGTCTGCAACAGCTTGATAAAAAAATCGCCGTCTTGAGATTTATCCTCGTGTAATATTCGCCGAGAGTAGGAACTTCATAAAGCGAACGATCCTGCATAATTTCTCCGACACAAAGATTTTTGACGAGCTTTGATAAAGTCGAAGAAACCTCCGCGCCATAATTATTTTCCGCGACAAGTTGAAAGGCTTTTGCGAAAAGATAATCGCCGATAAGAACTGCGATTTGCGCGCCGTATTTTGAATTGGAAGTTTCGACGCCGCGCCGTTTTTTGGAGGAGTCTATAATGTCGTCGTGAACCAAGCTCGCCGTGTGAATCAGTTCCAAAGCCACTGCCAGCGGCATCGATTTTTTTTGCGGGAAATCGTTTTTGGAATTCGCGCAGAGCAGGAAAAGCATCGGACGCAATCTTTTTCCGCCTTTGAACAGCGGCGCACAAGCCTCGAATATGAATGTGTCTTCGCTTATCGATTCTCTGATTTGCTCTTCCAACACGCACAAATTTTTTGACGCAACTTCATTCAATGCCGCCATAAAGTTCAACCGGTTCACCCGCTCCAAAAATTTTTTGCAATAATATCACAGCGAAATTACCTTGTCAAAAAACGCCGTGACTTCAATCACTTGATATAAGGGAAAAAGGAGAAGGGAAATGGGAAAAGTTTATGTCCCTGTGCGCCGGGTTTTCACTGCCCGCAGTAAATTTTTTATCTGACAAGTTCATAACCGGCTTCGTCGATAACTTTTGCGAAGTCGTCGATAGAAATTTTCTTGTCGGCTGTGACTGTCGCCGAATTTTTTTCCAAGCTGACTTCAACCGCCGTGACGCCGTCCATTTTCGCAAGCGCATCGTGAACGTGTTTGACACAATGTTTGCACATCATGCCCTCGATTTTTAAAGTTGTTTGCATAATTTTTTCCTCCTTAAAAATTTCCGTCTGAAGATTTTCGATTCGGACTTCAACACTGCGCGGAGCTTCTTCAGAAAATTTTTTCCGCTCGACGTTGAAATATCTTAGGCGAAGGGCATTCAATACGACGCAGACGCTTGACATGCTCATTGCCGCCGCGCCAATCATCGGCGAAAGTTTTATTCCGAACGCGGGATAAAAAATTCCTGCGGCAAGCGGAATGCAAATCACGTTGTAGAAAAATGCCCAGAATAAATTTTGCTTAATGTTCGTCATGACTGCGCGGCTGAGTTTTATCGCGCCGACCGCGTCAAGCAAATCATTTCGGACTAAAATCGCGTCCGCGCTCTCAATCGCAACGTCGGTTCCCGCGCCTATCGCCATGCCCAAATCAGCTTTTGCCAATGCCGGCGCGTCGTTTATGCCGTCGCCGATCATTGCAACTTTTTTCCCTTCCGATTGAAGATTTTCTATCGCCTGCGCCTTATTTTCAGGCAAAACTCCCGCGATAATTTTTTCAATGCCGAGCCGCTTTGCAACCGCTCGCGCCGTGTTTTCGTTGTCGCCCGTCAACATGATAACATTAACGCCGAGATTTTTAAACTCCGTGACTGCCTGCGCGGAAGTTTTTTTCTCAACGTCAGCCGCCGCGATTATCCCCAAAATTTTTTTGTCACAAGCAAAAATTATCGGAGTCTTGCCTTCGTTCGCAAGAGCAGAAATTTTTTCGTTGAGATTTTTAAGATTAAAACCAAGCTCCGTCAAAAATTTTTCATTGCCCGCAAAACATTCTTCGCCGTCAATTTCTGCGCGGACTCCCTTTCCAAAAACAGCTTGAAAATTCTCTGCACTGCGCGGAGAAATTTTTTTGTCGGAAGAATATTTCACAACTGCTTCCGCCAAAGGATGTTCGCTTTTACTTTCGAGAGCGGCGGCAATTTCCAACAAAAATTTTTCGTCCGCCGCGCAGGTTACAATGTCGGTGACAAAAGGTTTTCCTTCGGTAAGAGTGCCCGTTTTGTCCAAAACAACCGTATCGATATTGTGCGCCGTCTCCAAAGCCTCGCCCGACTTGATTAAAATTCCGTTCTCCGCGCCTTTGCCCGTGCCGACCATAATCGCAACGGGCGTCGCCAAACCCAAAGCGCACGGACAACTTATAACCAAAATCGAAACCGCGATTGAAAAAGCAAATTCGACACTCGCGCCGCTGATAAGCCATGCCGCGCCCGCCGTCAACGAAATTAAAATCACGGCAGGAACAAAAATCCCCGCGACTTTATCGGCAGTTTTGGCAATGGGAGCTTTGCTCGCGCTTGCCTCTTCGACCAACGAAATAATTTTGCTGATCGTCGTCTCGCCGCCGACTTTTTCCGCACGAAATTTTACAAAGCCGCTCTTGTTCAAAGTGCCGCTTGTGACTTTGTCGCCGATAATTTTTTCGACAGGAAGACTTTCGCCCGTTATCGCTGATTCGTCAACCGTCGTTGCGCCGTCAAGAATAATTCCGTCCGCCGCAAAACTTTCGCCGGGCTTAACCAAAATTTCATCGCCGATAATCAAATCTTCAACCGCGATTGTAATTTCTTCGCCGCCGCGCAGAACAGTTGCTTGCTTCGGAGCCAGATTCATTAATTTTTCTACCGCCAAAGAAGTTTTGCCCTTCGCCCGCGCCTCAAAAAATTTTCCAACCGTTATCAGCGTGACAATCATTCCCGCCGACTCGAAATATAAATTGCGGCTGTATTCGTCAACCAAATCGAAATTTCCCGCGCCGAGCCCTTGACCGATTCTGAACAGCGCAAAAGCTCCGAAAGCCGCCGCCGCCATTGAACCCATTCCGACCAAGCTGTCCATATTCGGCGCGCCCGCAAAAAGTGTTTTGAAACCGTTGACGTAATATTTTCGATTGAGATACATAATCGGCAGGATTAAAAGAAATTGTGCGAAGGCGAAAGTCACGGCATTTTGTCGCCCGTCGAAAAGCTCCGAAATGATTTGCGGCACGGGCAACGGCAACATTGAATGCATTGCGATATAAATTGTAGGCAACAAAAAAATTATCGACCAAGCTAGCCGCGTCTTCATTTCCGAAATTTCTTTATCGATTGTTCGTTCGGGCGAAGAAGATTTTTTTTGCGCGGAAATTTTTTTCGGCGACGCTCCGTAACCCGCTTGAACGACGGCATCAACAATTTGGGCGACAGAAATTTTAGCTTCGTCGAATTTAACTTGCATGGAGTTTGTTAAGAGATTGACGCTGACATTATCCGCGCCGACGATTTTTGCAACCGCCTTTTCAACCCGCGCAGAACAAGCCGAGCAACTCATACCTGTTACGTCAAAATTTTCTTTAGTCATCAAATCCTTCTTTCGTAATGAAAAAAATAATAGCGGTTGGAGAAGACACGGGCGCAGGAAAAGCAATTAGGAATTTGTAATTCGTAATGAAAAAGATTTACAGCGGGTGGCAGAGACACGGGCGCACAGGACGTGCGCCCGCCGGCAACGA
>CALFJC010000098.1 GCA_937877655.1 uncultured Selenomonadales bacterium | reverse complement strand
TAAAAATTTCTCAAGCGCAAACGTGGTTGCTGAAAGGCAAGGCAATATGACGTTGGAAAAATTTTTCTCCCGACTTCGGTCGGGATTTTTTTGTTAAAAAATTTTTTTCATGGAACAAACGCGCTCCAATAAACTCATTCTTTTTGAACACGGCAACGAACAGGCGGGCGAGCTCGTCAACATAAAAATTTCTCAAGCGCAAACGTGGTTGCTGAAAGGCAAGGCAATATGACGTTGGAAAAAATTTTTCTCCCGACTTCGGTTGGGATTTTTTTGTGCAGAAAAAATTTTCTCAAATTCTTGACAATTTCGGAGTGGGGAGGTGCATTTATAATGGTGAAAAATTTTTTCTGATTTGAAGGAGAGGATTTTCATGGCTGTGAAAAGCAATTACGATGACGGCAAAGTCGTCAAGGGCACTGCCAAAGCTGACACAATCGAAAATTCCGGCAACTCGGTTACAATCAGCGTGGGCGCAGGCAACGATTACATTGAAAATTACGAATCCAACGTTTTGATTAGTTACAGCGGCGGCAACGATTTTATCGAAGGCTTTATGGATAATTCAACGCTTAAAATTGCGTCGGGAACAATGAATTCCGTTATCACAACAAACGGTTCAGAATTATTCTTGACGGTCGGAAAAAACGTCGTCACGTTGACAGGCAAGGCGGGATTTGATAAAGTCAATATCGTCAATTCCAAAGGTAAAGCCGTTAAGTTCAGTATTAAGCCCGATTTCAAATTCACAAAGGGTAAAGATTCTGTTACAAACTATCTCAGCAACATTACTCTTAGCGCGCTCGCCAGCAATGACCCCATCGAAAATTACGGCGACAATGTGACAATCAACGCAGGCGCAGGTAATGATTCGATTTACAACAGCTGGGGCGACAGCGTTTCCATCGCGGGCGGAGCAGGTAACGACAAAATCAGCTTGGATAATAGCGACGCGGTGACAATCAACGGCGGCAAGGGTAATGACAGTCTCTGGGGCAGTTATGGCGACGAAACATTTATTTACGCTTCGGGCGACGGCAAGGACGTTATCTTCGGTTTCGACGAGGACGATCTGTTACAAATCACGGGCACTTTCTCGACGTCCCTAAACAAAGCCAAGACCGAAATTTATTTCAAAGTTGGTTCAACCGCCAAAGCAATTACTTTGAAAGATTTTTCCGCAACAACTTTCAATGTCAACGGCGACTCCTACGAAGTCAGCGGAACAAAACTCGTCAAGAAATAAAATTAGGTGTTAGGTTTTAGGAGGTTTTCATTCCTCATTCCTAATTCCTCATTCCTAATTAAAAAAATCCCGTCGAAGAAACTCGGCAGGATTTTTTTCGGCAAATAAGGTTACTCCTTTATAGGACGTTGCATAATGGCTTGAAATTTTGAAAAATTTTTCTCAAAGTTATTGCCTGCGAAAAATGATTATGCTATATTAAATGCAGGTTATTGACATGTTGAGGATTTTTTATTTGTCAAAGCCAATCAGACAGGTGGCAGAGGAATATGGAAGTAATCTTGTCGGAGTGTTTAGGATTTTGCTACGGCGTCAAGCGGGCGATAAGAATTGCCGAAGAGCACGCGGATGGGAAAAGTTGTACATTGGGACCTATAATCCATAATCCGCAAATGGTTGAACGGCTGAAGTCGAGGGGGGTCGGCACAGTCGAAGATTTAACGGCTATGGAGGAGGGTACGATAATAATTCGCTCACACGGCGTGGGACCGCAGATTTACGAAAAGGCAAAGGCAAAGGGATTAAATTTGGTCGACGCAACTTGTCCGCATGTAAAAAAAGCGCAACTTTCAGCGAAGGAATTGGCGAAGGACGGACGGCAAGTCGTCATAATCGGCGAAAAAAATCATCCCGAAGTAAAAAGCATTTTCGAGTGGTCGGGCAATCGGGCAACTATTTTGGAGACGGAAGAGGACGCAAAAAATTTTCCGCCCTGTCCAAAACTCGGAATAGTTTCTCAAACAACCGTGAGCGGCGAGAATTTTGTTAAGATGGTTTCGCTCCTTCTTGACAAATCAAAAGACATAAGAATTCTGAGAACAATCTGCACGGCAACGGATCAAATACAAAAAGCGGCACTGGAGCTCGCGAGTAAAGTTGATGTCATGTTGGTCATCGGAGGACGCAACAGCGCAAATACTACGCGGCTCGCTCAACTTTGCGAAAAAAAATGCAGAACTTATCACATAGAAACAGCTCAGGAACTTTCTCCTGTTTGGTTAAAAAATTCCAATAAAGTTGGTATTACAGCCGGAGCCTCAACGCCGGACTGGATTATTGGGGAGGTTTTTAAACAGTGTCAGAGGATTTAAGGAACATGGAAGACATGGGGGCTCTTCTCGAAGAGTCGGGCAGCATTCAAAACATTCGTGAACATGAAATTGTTGAAGGTACAGTCGTTCAAGTCAAACGCGAAGAAGCTTATGTCGACATAGGCTACAAACAGGAAATTGCCATTCCGAAAAAGGAACTTGCCGTTCCCGAACCCGATTCGGCAGAAGATGTCGTCAAAGTGGGCGACAAAATTAAAGTGTACATTCAATCGCTCGGCGGCGAAAACGGCGGCGTGCTTTCCAAAATCAAAGCCGATGCCGAAGTTGTCTGGGACGAATTGCGTGCCGTAAAAAATCACAACGAAGATCCCGAAACCGAAGATATTGAAACTGTCGACGCGAAAATTACAAATGTTGTTCGCGGCGGCTTGACTGCAACCGTCAACGGACTGCGCGGCTTTATTCCCGCCTCGCAAGTGGATCTTCATTTCGTAAAAGATTTGACGCCTTACGTCGGACAGACGGTTAAAGCGTTGCCGATTGAAATTGAATCGCATAAACGTCGCTTGGTTTTGAGTCGCCGTCAATTTCTTGAACATGAGCGCGAGATCAAACAGCAGGAAGTTTTCAGCACCTTGCACGAAGGAGAAATTCTTGACGGAGTAGTAAAGCGTCTTGTCGATTACGGCGCGTTCATTGACATCGGCGGCGTCGACGGGCTTGCGCATATTTCGGATCTTTCTTGGGAACGCATTTCGCAACCTTCCGACGTTCTCAAAGTCGGGCAGGAAGTTAAGGTTTATGTTAAAAATGTTGATCCCGAAGCGCACAGAATTTCTCTTTCGATTAAACAAACTCAGCGTGATCCTTGGCTCGATAAAGCGGAGCAATTCAAGGAGGGTGAACTTATCGAAGGCAAAATTGTTAAGCTTGCGAAATTCGGCGCGTTCATGGAAATTGAGCCCGGCTTTGACGGTTTGATCCCGATGGGCGAACTCAGCGATCGTCGTATTGAAAATGCTGAAGAAGCTGTCCAAGTCGGCGACATTGTCAAGGTTAAAATTTTGCGCATTGACCAGAAGCGCAAACGTATTTCGTTGTCGATT
Organism: uncultured Selenomonadales bacterium; assembly: GCA_937877655.1. GTDB lineage: Bacteria > Bacillota > Negativicutes > Selenomonadales > Selenomonadaceae > Quinella. The sequence goes on along the minus strand of CALFJC010000098.1, from coordinate 10,964 downwards.
AATCGTGCTCGTCGTGACAACAATACGAATTACAGACGCTATCAGCCCAAAGTTGAAGTTGCGCCTGCCGAAGCTGAAGCGGCTCCCGAAGCCGAAGCAACTTCGGAAGCAGAAAAAGCTACTGAAGAATAATTAACTAATCAGACTCCCGCAAATTTAAAAAGAGCGGCTTGGAGAAATCCGAGCCGCTCTTGTGATTTTATTTTGTCCCCTTTTTTCTAAAGTGGACACGCAAAACCATCTCGGCTACTCGCCAACTTTCAATTTCAATTTTAACTTTGTAAATTGAACAAACTTTTCTTTTGCTCGCCCAAAAGAAAAGTTTGCAAAAGAAAAGGGCGTTTGCCCCGCAATAGAAACATCCTGTTTCTGTTGCGGGCGGGCGCACGTCCATGTGCGCCCGTGTCTTCGCCACCCGCTGTAAATCTTTTTCATTACGCATTACTCATTACTAATTGATTTTCTTGCGCCCAAAAATTTAGATGGCAAGATTAAAAGATGAGAAGATGGAAAGTGGTCTGTCTTTTACTTTCAATCTTTCCATCTCTCCATCTTTCCATCTTAATTACGCATTGCTCATTGCTTTTTCGTTCGCTTGTAATAAAAAATGTATTGCTGGAGAATGCCCGCGTTCGCGCCAAATTTTTCAAAAACATTTTCGCCATAAAAATCTTCGTCAATCGCACGCTTAATCCATACGTCGACGGGAGCACGATTCACCCGATGATAGGCAAACAACGCAACGCAATTCGCTATCTTGTCGCCCACGCCGTTTATCAATTTCAGTTCCTCGATTAAATCTTTGTCGGAAAAACTTTCAAGCTCGACAAAATCTATCGCGCCGCTCGCAACTTTTTCCAGAGCATCTTTAATGTAAATGTTTCGATATGCCAAGCCGAGCCCCGCCAAGTCGTCAAGCGTCGCCGAAGAAAATTCCTCAATCCGCGGGAAAAGATAAACTTTGCCGACTCGCCGCCCGAATTTCGCGCAGATTTTTTCGATTGAACCCCTTATCGCAGGAATATTTTTCCGCTGGCTGATTATGAAACTTATCAGCATTTCAAAGGGATCCTGTCTCAAAATCCTTATGCCCTTTCCGAACTCGACGGCGTCGCACAAAATTTTTTCGTAAGGTTTGCCCGCCGCAAAATTTTCTACGTCGCGGCGAATCGCGGAATAATTCGTTTCCAAATCAAAATAATTTCTCCAAACCTTCTCCCAATCTTCCGCCGAACAATCAATCTCAAAAAGATTTTCGCCGCGCTCGCGAATGTGCAAAATATTTTCTCCGACAATAAATCTGAACACGCCCTCCGAAGTTTCTTTAGGGCGGAAACATTGCCCGCTGTCGATTATTTTTTTTAAATCAAAGTCGTCTTCAATCCTGATTTCCATTGCACAACCTCCCGAATACTTTTTTGACAACCTGCGCGGGAACATCGGAAGAAATTTCCACTTCGCCGAAATTTTTCATCAAAACCCAGTTGACGACGCCCCCGACAGTTTTTTTGTCTCTGAAAGTCACGTTGTAAAGTTTATCGGCATCGAGCCCCGCGCAGGTCGTGATCATGCCGAATTTTTTTATAAGATTTTCAAGCCGCGTGACGTTTTCGGCAGAAGTTTTGCCGAGCTCCAAACTTATCTGCGCCGCCGCTATCATGCCGACAGCCACCGCCTCGCCGTGACGATATTTTTTGTAATGAGTTTCCTCTTCAATCGCGTGCGCCATAGTGTGTCCGAAATTCAAAATTCGACGCAAGCCCGATTCTTTTTCGTCAGCCGAAACAACGTCCGCCTTAATTTCGCAGGAACGCTTGACGACATGCGCCAGAGTTTTCAAATCGCGTTGCAAAATTTTTTCGGCGTTGTTTTCAAGGTAAGTGAAAAATTTTTCGTCGCTTATCACGCCGTATTTGACGACTTCGCCGAGCCCCGATTTAATTTCTCGTTCAGGCAACGTCTCCAAAAATTTCAAGTCGATAAAAACTGCGCGGGGTTGATGAAAAGCTCCGATTAAATTTTTTCCGAGCGCGTGATTGACGGCAGTTTTTCCGCCAACCGAAGAATCAACCTGCGCCAAAAGCGTTGTGGGAATTTGAATAAGATCAATGCCGCGCATAAAAGTTGCCGCCACAAAGCCCGCCAAATCTCCGACAACGCCGCCGCCCAACGCAATTATCGCAGATTTTCTGTCGAGTCCGATCTCAATCGCTCGCGTGTAAAGTTTTTCGGCTTCGCGAAGATTTTTTGCCGTCTCGCCGTCGGGGATAAAGGCGACTTCGTAAGGAAATTTTTCTGCGCAGATGTCGAAAATATTTTTCTGCGTGACGAGCAAAGTTTTTCCCGAAATAAATTTTTCAACGTCGCTCAAAATATCTTCGCCGATAAAAATTTCGTAGCTGTTCTTATCGAGATTGACAAAAACTTTTTCCATAATTTCAACTCCTTTTTAGGTGATAGCTTATAGCTTGTAGCTTATAGCTTTTTCTCCTATAAGCTATCTCCTATAAGCTATCAGCTAAACTGCCGCAAATGTTTGCAGATGTCATCGATAATTTGAATCGGCGACCAATTCGTCGTGTCAACTTGATAATCTGCGCGGTCGTAAAATTTTTTCCGCTCCGCCAAAAGTTTTTTTATGGTTTCAAGTCGTTCGTTGCCGCCGCCGTCAAGGACGGGACGTTCGCCGCGCCGCGCAGTCCGATTAAAAATTTCTTCGGGCTCTGTCGTCAAACAAATCATCACGCCCGAATTTTTCAGCAAAAGAAGATTTTCCTCGTCCTTAATCGTGCCGCCGCCCGTCGCTATCACAAGCCCGCGCTTTTCGCAAAGTTCTTTGACTGCCGCTTTTTCAAGTTCACGGAAATGCGCCTCGCCGAATTTCTCAAAAATTTTCGGGATGGACATATGCGCTTCGTCTTCAATTTTTTTGTCAATGTCAACGAACGGTCTGCCGAGTCTTGTTGCCAAAAGTTTTCCGAGACTTGTTTTGCCCGTCCCCATAAAGCCCGTTAAAATTACATTGTCTTTCATAAGCCGAAATCCCTCGCAAGTCGGGCGCGATAATTTTTCAAATTGGAAAGAGTATCGCAGAGCGCGTCGCCGCCGAATTTTTCAACGAAAGCATCTGCCGTAACAAGAGCCGCCATTGCCTCGCCGACAACTTCAGCCGCCCAAATCGCGCAGGTGTCCGAACGTTCTTTGCTTGCCGTCGTCGGAGTTTTTGTAGCAATGTCAATCGTCCTTAACGGTTTCATCAAAGTCGGAATGGGTTTCATTGCGGCGCGAATGATTAAATCTTCGCCGTTGGTCATGCCGCCTTCAAAGCCGCCCGCCCGATTCGTTTTGCGAAAAATTTTTCCGTCGTCAATAAAAATTTCGTCGTGAACTTCACTGCCGAGTTTGGAGGCATTTGAAAAACCGTCGCCGAGCTCAACCGCCTTTATCGCTTGAATCGACATGAACGCCGCCGCAAATTTTGCGTCCAATTTTTTATCCCATTGAATGTGACTGCCCAAGCCCGCCGGCACGCCCGAAATTTTTATCTCAAAAATGCCGCCGACAGTATCGCCCAAAGATTTTGCCGCGTCAATGCGATTTTTTATTTCCTCTTCGCCCGTCGCTCCGCCGACACTCAAAACTTCGCCCGAAATTTCCACGCCGCAATTCTTGAGAAAAATTTTGCACAACGCGCCTGCCGCAACCCGCATTGCAGTTTCACGAGCACTCGACCGCTCCAAAATATCTCTGACATCCGAGCGGGCAAATTTCGCCGCGCCCGTCAAATCGGCGTGTCCGGGACGCGCATTTGTAACTTTTTCGCCGAAAGGAATTCCTTCCGCGCTCATTTTTTCCTGCCAATTTTTCCAATCGCGATTTTCGACGGATAAAGTTATCGGAGAGCCTAGCGTCTCGCCGAAACGAATTCCCGATAAAAATTCGACGCAATCACTTTCGATTTTCATACGCCCGCCGCGTCCGTAGCCGCCTTGTCGACGTTTAAGCTCCGCATTGACAAAATCGCTTGAAACTTTGACGCCCGCAGGCAAGCCTTCCAAAATACAGACGAGCCGCGAACCGTGACTTTCGCCCCCGCTGATGTACCTTACCCCCATAAAATTTCACTCCCAAAAAAATTTTTAACGCTAAAACATATTTTTTGGATGCAACGTCACGTTGCCCGCCGCTGATATATCTATCTCCATAAATTTTCCCTCCAAAAAATTAAGCTGCGAAATACAACGCGGCTATTATATCATTTGAAAATTTTTTGTCACGAACTCGGCGGTCAGTGCTGAAATTAATCCTCAAACGGCAAAAGATTTTTTGTGATATAATGCGGAAAAATTTTTCGGAGGGAAAAAAATGATTAACGACAAGGAATTTATTCGCGGCGAAGTTCCTATGACAAAGCAGGAAATCAGGATCTTGACTTTGGCGAAAGCACAAATTAATTTTGATTCGGTTGTTGCAGACGTGGGCGCAGGGACGGGTTCAATTTCGATTGAGGCGGCAAAACTTGCTCCGAACGGAAAAATTTTTGCGATAGAAAGAAAATCGGACGCCGTTGAACTTATCAAACGCAACGTTGAGAAATTTTCTGTCGACAACGTTGAGATAATCTGCGCGGAAGCTCCCGACGGCTTGAAAGTTTTGCCCGAACTCGACGCGGCGATAATCGGAGGGAGCGGCGGTCATCTCGAAAAAATTCTTGACATCATCTATACAAAACTTAAAATCGACGGGAGAATAGTTATAAACGCGATAACGATTCAAACGGCGGCGACCGCACTTGCATATTTCAGAGCGCACGAAATAAATTACGATGCTTTTCAAGTTCAAATAACTCGCTTGAAAAAAATCCGTGCGCACGATATGAATCAAGTTTTGAATCCCGTCTGGATTATAACGGCGGAAAAAATTTAGGGAGGAGCGATTATGTATTACTACTCGACTTTTGAGGACATTGTTACGACGCACAGCGCACTTGAGACTGATGAATATTCAATGCCCTGTGTGCGCGTTCATTTCGAGCGTCCGAACAATCACAACGGCTTTGACTTCGCGGACGGCAGAATTCCGCATTTCAATTTTCAAAAGGCGTTTGGTTTTTCGGAAGACGAACTTTTCAGACTGCGCGAGTACATGCGGAACAACGCTTTTTTGATTTGGGAATTCGCGCAAAAGGGCGGTGGCAAGAATGCCTGAAGTCTTGCAAGATTTTTTGGGCTATGCGATTTATTTTTGGGTAAATGAGCAAGGCGAGCCGCCGCATGTTCACGTTTCAAAAGGCAAGCAAAATGCCAATGCGACAAAATTTTGGATAAAGCGCGACGGCGTGGAATTGGCGCACAACAGAGGAAGAATTCCTCGTAATGAATTGAAAAAAATTGAATCTTATATTCTTGCCAATCAAAACGATATTCTTGCCGCATGGTTCAGATTGTTTAACATGTAAAAATAATTTTTGTTGATTGAACTTCTTTTCTTTGCATGCCCAAAAACCCGCTTAAAAAGCGGGGGAACAGTAAGGTGCGGCGATTGACTTTAAGTCATTGAAGAATTGGAGCGCGTCAGCAGGATGCCTCGTCACGTTGCCGGCGTCCTTGCCGCCCCCTCTGCTTCTCAACTTTCTTTTATTAACAATTATCTCGGAGGTTGATTTGTTTGGAAATGATTTTGGTTTTGGATTTCGGCGGGCAGTACAATCAGCTGATAGCGCGGCGCGTTCGTGAAAACAATGTTTATTGCGAAGTGCATACCGCTCTCGGCATTGAAAAAATTCGCGAGCTTAATCCCGTCGGAATAATTTTGACGGGCGGACCGCAGAGCGTTTACGAAAAAAATTCGCTCCTGCCTCCCGCCGAAATTTTCGATTTAAATGTTCCTGTCTTAGGCATTTGTTACGGTGCGCAGGCTGTCGCAAAAGTTTTGGGCGGCTCCGTCAAACCTGCGCGGGTCAGCGAATACGGCAAGACCGAGCTTGAAATTTCGGGCGAGTCGAAACTTTTTAAGGGCGTCGAAAAAAAATCCGTCGTGTGGATGAGCCATACCGACAGAATTTTTGCCGCGCCCGATAATTTTTCCGTGACTGCCGCGACCAAAGATTGTCCGATTGCCGCAATGGAAAATACCGAGAAAAATTTTTACGCCGTGCAATTTCACCCCGAAGTTGTTCATACCGTCGAAGGTAAAAAAATTTTTTCAAACTTCGTAGACATTTGCGGTTGCAGGCGCGATTGGAAAATGTCTTCGTTCGTCACCGATACAATCAATCAACTCAAAAATAAAATCGGCGACGGAAAAGTTCTTTGCGCCTTAAGCGGCGGCGTCGATTCAAGCGTTGCGGCTGTCCTTTTGAGTAAGGCGGTCGGGAAAAATCTTACCTGCGTTTTCGTCGATCACGGACTCCTTCGCAAAAACGAGGCAGCGGAAGTCGCGGCTGTCTTCAAAAATTTTGATCTGAATTTTATCAAGGTTGAGGCAGGCGAAAGATTTTTGAACAAATTGCGCGGCGTCGTTGAGCCCGAACGCAAAAGAAAAATTATCGGCGAAGAATTTATCCGAGTTTTCGAGGAAGTTTCAAAAAAAATCGGCGCGGTTGATTATCTGGTTCAAGGCACGATTTATCCCGACGTGATTGAGAGCGGGCTCGGAAAATCTGCCGTGATAAAATCTCATCACAATGTGGGCGGCTTGCCCGATTTTGTCGACTTCAAAGAAATTGTCGAGCCGCTTAGGTTGCTTTTCAAAGATGAAGTTCGACAGGCGGGACGCGAATTGGGCTTGCCCGAAAATATTGTGAGCCGTCAACCTTTTCCCGGTCCGGGCTTGGGAATAAGAATTATCGGCGAAATCACGGCGGAGAAAATTAAAATTGTTCAAGATGCCGACGCCATTTATCGCGAAGAAATTTCTAAGGCGGGCATAAAAAATTTGTCGCAATACTTCGCCGCGCTTACGAATATGCGATCTGTCGGAGTTATGGGTGACGGGCGCACTTATGATTTTGCCGTTGCTCTCCGCGCAGTTTTGACAAGCGATTTCATGACGGCGGAGGCAGCTGAAATTCCTTGGGGTGTTTTGAATGTCGTTGCAAATCGCATTGTCAACGAAGTTAAGGGCGTCAATCGCGTCCTTTACGATTGCACTTCAAAGCCGCCCGCCACCATTGAATTTGAATAAGGAGAAATTTTCATGAACAGTCCGAGAGTCGGGCATATAAATTTTTTGAACGTCTTGCCGCTGAATTACGGCTACGAAAAAATTGCACAGGATTTAAAAATTGTTTACGGCGTCCCGACTTTTTTGAACGGCGAGCTTAAGGCGGGGCGAATCGACATCAGCAATATTTCTTCGATTGAATACGCCAAAGACAGCGCGGAACTTTTGATTCTGCCCAAGCTTTGCGTCCGCGCAGATTATGCCGTTACGAGTATTATTTTGGTTTCGCGCAAGCCGATTGAAAATCTGCGCGGAGAAAAAATAATTTTAACGACGAAGTCGGCAACGGCTCAATGTTTGCTGAAAATTATTTTACATGAAAGTTACAATGCCGCTCCGAATTACGAGACGCGAGCCGTTAAGGTTGAAAAGCCCGTTGACGACGACGCAACCGCCGCGCTTTTAATCGGCGACGACGCGCTTTTTATTTATCTTCATCGTCCGAAAAATTTTTTCGTGTATGATTTGGGCGAGGAGTGGAAAAAACTCACGGGGCGGCAAATGATTTATGCGTTGTGGGCAGTCAGAAAAAAATTCGCCGTCGAAGAGCCCGCACTCCTCAAGGCGACATATAAAAAAATTATTCGCGCCTTTCGATTCGGCATTGAAAATAAATCTGCCGCGATAAACTCGGTGTTGTCGACAAAGCCTTTTACTTTCAACGAGCTTGATAACTATTTGGGCGGAGCAATTAAATGGGATTTGACGGCTGAAGGATTGGAAGCTTTGAAACTTTATTATCAAAAAGCCGCCGCGTTGAAACTGATTGACGCCGAGCCCGAATTGGAGTTTGCTGATGTTTAACTTGGAAAAATTTTTGCGAATAATCATTGGCTTTGCGCTGAGCGTTTTAATCGGCGCGGCGTTGATGATTTTTGTTTATGCCCTGCCGAACGCCCGTGCAGTCGAAAATATCCGTGAGGCTTTGCCGCTTTACGAGCACGAAGGAAATTACCCGTCATGGGCACTGGGCGAACATTCCAAGCTTGATAATTTTACCGACGCGATAATTCTGCTGGAAATAATTCACCCTGCAACAAATTTGATAAATGCGGCAATGCTCAATCCGAGATTCGGCACGACACAGGACGCAGAACCTGTCGAGGCACTTATAAAAGTCCTGCGCGGCGATTCGACCGGCTTAAGCGAAATAATTTATCCGCGCTATTGGCACGGTTGCCTTGTGATAATCAAGCCGTTACTGACGCTAATGAAGGCAAATCATTTGCGAATGCTTTTTGCCTACGCGATTTTTATCTTATTTGTCGTCGCGTTGCTGATGTGTCAAAAAATTTTAGGCACGCCTTACGCGCTCGCCCTTGCCGCCGCCGTTATGATTTTAAATTTAGTCTCGGTGTCAATGTCATTTCAATTCGCGACTATTTATTTAATCACAATGACGGCGATAATCTTCATGCTTAAAAAAAATCGTCGACTGTTCGGCAACGATTTATATGATTATTTTTTCGCGGCTGTCGGAATTTTAATTGCCTTTTTCGACTTTCTGACTTATCCGATTTTCTCCGTTGTCATGTTGTTAATCTTTTGGTACGTCCTGAATCTGCGCGAACTGCTTAAAGAAAAAATTTCAAGCGTGCTGAAAATGATGAGTGGATTTTTAATTTCGTGGGGAATCGGTTATGTCGGCATGTGGTCGGGCAAATGGATTATCTCGCAGATTTTGACGGGTTGCAATACTTTTGCCAACGCAATTCATCAAGCAACGATTTATTCGCGAATCGGAAATGACTTGGCGAATGTGGGCTGGCAAATAACCGCGTTCGGAGCAATTCAAAGAAATATTGCCGTGCTCGGACACGGACCGATTAGAATTTTTTTGTTCGTCGCGATAATTTTTATGCTGTATATTTTGATTCGCTACAGAAAATCCTTAACGTGCCGATTAATTCTGCCGTATCTTTTTCCCGCCGCATTGCCCTTTGTCTGGTATGCATTTGCAAGCGGGCATTCGCATATTCACGCATTTTTTACCTACCGAAATTTAGCGGCAACAACATTCGCGCTTATATGTATGTCCATAAATATTTATCGTGCCGAAAAAAATTAACCGCCCGAAATTTTATCGAGCGGTTTTTTTTTCTTTAAAAATTTTAATTCGTGAAGAACATGTGCGCAACGGGAGCCGCGATTACCAAGCTGATAATCGTTCTTTCAAGGAAGAGAATAAAAAGTTCGGGGAGATTGACGGGGATTTTAGATCCGAGAATCAGCCCGCCGACTTCCGACAAATAAATTAATTGCGTGACGGAAATAACCGCAACGATAAATTTCGCCATCGGACTCGTAATTGTTCCCGCCGCCAAAACCGACGGCGTGAACATATCCGTAAAGCCGACAATCATTGTTTTTGAAACTGCTTCCGCCTGCGGCACGTCCAAAAGTTGCAACAGCGGCAGGAACGGCAAGCCGAGCGTGTCGAAAATCGTTGTGTGATTCGCCAAAACCAACGCCAAAGTTCCTATGCACATGACGACAGGCAAAACTCCAAACCACATGCCCGCCGCATTTTTGAAAGCTCCTTCCATAAATTGTTCAAGCCCGCGATGTTCTCCGACGCGCTCTTTTGCAAGTGCAAGCCCGTATTGAAAAGAAGTCGTGTAACCTTCGGGGAGACTTTCACCCATTGCTTTGCCCGGAACCAAGTATTCATCTGTTTTCAAGCTCAGCGGCGGGATTCTCGGCAAAATCAACGCGCAGACAATTCCTATCGCGCAGATTAAAAGATAGTACAGCCCGAAATATTCCATCAAGTCGACTTGCGCCAAAACCACGATTGAAAAAGTTATCGAGACGGCAGAAAAAGTTGTTGAGATAATCGCCGCCTCGCGCTTGGAATAATAGCCGCCTTCATACTGATTCGCCGTAAGCATGACGCCCAAAGTTCCGTCGCCAATCCATGAAGTTATGCAGTCAACGGCGGCGCGTCCCGGTATCGTGAACAGCGGACGCATTACTTTTGTCAACATTGCACCGATAAATTCAAGCAGTCCGAAATCCAAAAGCAACGGCAATAAAAGCCCTGCCAGCAAAAAAATTACCACGAGGACGGTAAGCAAATCATTCAGCACGAAGCCGCCGTTATCGGGGCTTGTTATCAAACTTATGACGCCCGCGCCGCCTTCGCCCGATTCAACGCCCAAATAAGTCAGCCAAATAAAAATCGCGCCCAAAATTCTGATCACAACCCAAATCGCCGTTGTCGAAAAAGTATTTGCGACAATCGGATAAGTTGCAATGAAATTCGGCTTGCCCAAAAAAATTATGCCGAGAATCGCCGAAATCGTCACAATCCCCACGCACAACGCCGGCAAAAGTTCGCCTATCGCATTGCTGATTATGTCCGCAATGATTTTGACGACGATTGTCCAACTCCCGTCGTATTGAACGGGAATCATGAACAAAATAATCCCGATGACAGACGGTACCAAAAAGCCCGCCAGTGAACCTTGTTGTTTGTTTTCCATTTCAATCTCCTTCGCTGAAATTTTTAGAGAGAAACTCCCGAAACAAAAGCCGAATTATTATAGCATTAATCTTGCAACTTTCAATAAAAAAAATCCCGACCGAAGTCGGGAGAAAATTTATTCCGCGCTTTTATCAATTAGGAATTAGGAGTTAGGAATTAGGAATGGAAAAACTTCCTTCATTATTAATTCCTCATTCCTAAGAACGTGTGTTCGTAAAAAGAAAGATATGAGAAATCGCAAGCGGGAAAAAAG
>CALFJC010000097.1 GCA_937877655.1 uncultured Selenomonadales bacterium | reverse complement strand
TGACAGTCGGAGATGACATTGAAGACGCGGCGATTATTTGGCTCGGCAATCAAAGTACCAAAAAATTTGTCGGAGACATTCGGACGCTTGACGCAAGCAATGCGACGGTTAAAGCAGAATTGGCGGGCAACGATCTTGACAACACAATTCTTGCCGGTAAAAATGATGCGAGTTTGTGGGGCGGCAACGGCGGCGACGATTTGATGATCGGCGGCGAAGGACGGAACATGTTCTTCTACACGAACGGAAACGGCAACGATACAATCAGCGGCACAAACAGCGGCGACATTGTTTTCTTGTCGCAAGTGACGTTGGAAAATCTTGCGGGCACCGAATTTAGAAACGGCTCGATTGCAATTAATTTCACGGACGGCGGCAAGCTTACTGTCAATGACGCGGAAAATTGCGGCTTCGTGCTCGGAGATCAAACTTATTACGTCAACGGCAACGATTTTTCCACAACAAAACCCGAATAAAACTTTTTTCTTGAATAAAAATAAAAAGAGTCTCGACCTTTGCCGAGACTCTTTTTTATTCGCATTAAAATTCATTGCGCATTAAGCATTGCGCATTACGAATCGCTGTTCTTGCAGGAATTAAAATGCTATCGCCGAATTTATCAGAAAATATTTTTTCGATTTGCAAGGGGACGCGGCAATTATGTTTCGATTTGGAAAATGATTCACTGCAACCCTGCCGCCGTTGAACTTTTCAGCTCACAAGGCGAAGAATTCTCGCGCTGTTTTGATTAAAATTTTTAAGGAGAAAATCCTATGGCAAAAAAAATTGAGCACAGAAAAATTCTTGATGATTTATTTGACGCCTTCACGATTCTCGGACGCGGCAATTATGTTTCGATTTATGATCTCAAAGGGAAAATGACGCGCTACAGCCCCGCCGCCGTTGAACTTTTCGGCTTGCCCGCCGAGTACATTCCTGACGGCGCATATAACTGGTCGGATTATGTTCATCCCGAAGATCGTTTGCGTTACAAAAAAGTTATGGACTCTCTGATTGAAAACAAAACGCAAGGTTACGATTTGACTTATCGAACGCGCTTGAAAGACGGCTCTTACGCCACACTTCGATATATCGGCGCGGTTATTCGTGACAACGACGGAGCTCCCGAATTTATCGGCGGGATGATGATTAACGAGGGCTTGACGGAGGCAACAGATCCCGTTACGGTTTTGCGGAATCAGTACGGATTTTTTCAAGACCTTGCCGCCGCCGTTGAGTTGAAAAAAAATTGCGTGGCGGTTTTGTGCGGAATAAGTCGCATGGACAGCATAAACGAGGAGCACGGATATACTTTCGGCAATTCGGTTTTGCAACAGGCGGGCTGGCTCCTTCAAGAGGCTGTCGGGCAGGACGGAACGGTTTATCGCATGGACGGCGCGAAATTTGCTTTTCTGACGGAAAGTCTTTCGCCGGAAGAAGTCGCCGTCAAGTACGAAAAACTTCGCCGCGCCGCGCAGGCAGGCTTGCCCGTCGAAAATGTTCGGCAAGTTCTTTCGATAAACGGCGGCATGATTTATTTTGACGGCGGTTCTGCCGATGTGCGGACGATTTATTCGGGGCTGAATTTTGTTTACAACGAATCGAAATTTTATCACAACGGAAAACTGGTAAATTACAACGGCGCACTTGGCATGAATACGCATGAATCACTTGAATTGCTCGCCGAAGTTCGCGACTGCATTTTGATGGACTGCGAAAATTTTTCCTTGCGCTATCAACCTGTTTTCGACGCCAAAACCGAAAAGTTGACTTCGATTGAGGCTTTGCTCTGTTGGCACAGCCAAAGATTCGGGGATGTACCGCCGTCGGCTTATGTGCCCGTGATTGAGCGCGATTATTTGTTTGAGGAGCTGGGCTATTGGATTTTGCGGCGGGCAATGGAAGACGGCATGAAACTCTTGGCGATAAATCCGAAATTGAGTTTGAACGTAAATATTTCGCCCGCGCAGATTGTGGATGATTTTCTGTTTGAAGAGATTGATAAAATTTCAAAGTCGGTCGGTTTCCCGCTGAAAAATCTTTGCTTTGAATTGACGCAAAGTTGTCGCCTTATCGAGCCCGATATTTTGCGGCGAATTGTCCGCGCTTTGAAACGCAAGGGCATTCGTTGTCTGATTGACGACTTCGGGAGCGGCGTTTCTTCGATTGACTTTTTGAGAGACCTTGCGCCGAATTTTATCAAGCTTGAACGCGATTACATTTTGCACATAAAGGATAAGCCGGGCAATTTGCAAATCGTTCGACACTTGGCGGAGCTGGCGGTTGATTTGGGAACAAAAGTTTGTTTGAAAGGCGTTGAGGATGCCGAGATTCGCGAGATAACAAAAAATTTCCCCATAACGAACATTCAAGGAAATTTCTACGCCGAAGCGATAACGATTGACGAAGTCATAAAAAATTATCTTTGAACAAAAAAAAT